>NZ_CASGGV010000069.1:0-7006 GCF_949319125.1 Frankia sp. Hr75.2
GACAATGCTGCGCCGCACGATCACTGTACGTAACCGCCGAATATGCGCCAGATCCGTTAGCTGGACAGTCCCGATATCGGGCGACCGGCTGACACCGGGACCGACCGGCGGGGCGGAGCTGCGCCGGAGGATGCCCACGTCTGGGCCGAGGGCGGCGCACCCGAAGCCGAGAACCGGATCGTCGAGGCGACCCTGACGACCACAACACGATCTTGATAGCCAAGGTCACCGCGGACCAGGTCGCTGCCGGCGCAGACGGCCTGCGCTGGCCCCACCGCCGCTGAGGCGGGCTCGAGTGGTCGCTGTAACGCTGATGTGATCATCCTGTCAGGGCGGCGGTGAAGATCTCGCTCGCGCCCGTCAAGGACCGCCAGCGGGGCGTGGCTCAGTGCACCTGCTCCGCACCCACGAACGTGATCGCGCCGCCTTGCTCGGTCGCCGAACCGCATAACCCGGGGTTTCGGGGTTCGAGGCCGCCCGGGGCCGTGTGGTCTGCGTCGGCGGGCACGGGTGGGTCTGTGCCAGCCGACCACGGTCTGCCGGGTCCTGGGGGAAGGGGCTGGCTGCCCGTTAGGGTGATCCCAGACGATGACGCCGGATGTGGGGGGTTGTGTGCGGTGACCGATATCGAGGCCGGCGCGTCCAGCCCGAAGCCGTGGTTCAGGGAGCGCATCAACCCGGTTGATCTGAAGGTGGACGTTCCGCACACCGCCCGCATGTACGACTACAGTACTACCTGGGTGGTAAGGACAACTTTCCCGCCGACCGGCAGGCGGCTGAGCAGGCGCTCGCGGTGTTTCCGCACGGCCGGGTCACTGCCCGGCAGAACCGTGCGTTCCTGCACCGGGTGACGCGGTTCCTCGCCCAGGAGGCGGGGATCCGCCAGTTCCTGGACGTGGGCACGGGTATTCCGACCTCGCCGAACCTGCACGAGGTCGCCCAGGGTGTCGCCTCGGACTGCCGGGTGGTCTATGCCGATAACGATCCCATCGTGCTCGCGCACGCGCGCGCCCTGCTCACCGGCACCGGTGAGGGCCGCACCGCCTACCTCGACGCCGACCTGCGGGAACCCGTGAAGATCCTCGAGCGCTATCTCGACACGCTCCCCGCTGGCAGCTACCTGGCGCTGACCCACGTGACCCCGGACTTCGCACCCGACGATGTCGGGCGGGTCGTCGATGTCTACCGCAGCCAGGGCATCCCCGCCACGGTCCGAACCCGCAGCGAGGTCGAGCGTTTCTTCGACGGCCTCGACATGGTCGAGCCCGGAGTGCAGTCCGTGCACCGCTGGCGGCCCGACGACCCCAGCACGGACAGCCCGACCGACGCCGAGGTCAATGTGTACGGGGGCCTCGCCCGCCTCCCCTGACATCACGGTTCCCGTTGGTGGCCTTCACGCCCGGCGGGCTGGGCACCGTCGTCACCAGCGTCGGTGACGGTGCCCGAGGAGGTAGCCGCCCAGCTGCCATCGTCCGACCAGCTCTTCGCGATTCATGATTGACTGTGTGGGTCCCGTTGACCAGGGCCCTTGTCGATCTGCCAGGGGGATCGTCAGGAAACGCAGGTTTTCTGGCGATCGGCCGGCTGGTTGTGTGCTGGTGGGGACGGATCGAGTCGTGCGGGGGGATGCACCCGGTCCGGTGACGGTGGAGATGGCGGTGGCCGGGATCGCGTACGGGTGGCGTCGGGGGTCCCCTGATCCAGGCCGGTGACATCGGCCGGCTCGGTGCCGTTCGGCGTCAGCGCGTTCATCCTCGCCACCGACGACGCAGCCGCGATCGAACGCTTCGCCGCCGAGGTGGCACCGGCGACCCGCGACTTGGTCGCCGCCGAGCGCTGCCAACCGGCTACCTGAAGCGACCATGCTGGACGCCGGGCGCACCCGAGATTTTGCGGCGGCGACACGTCTCGGGACAGGCGTCCTCGCGACCGGCTCCCAGGGCGGTGGACTGGCGCGGGCGATCCTCGCCGACGCCGGTCGCGAGTTCGCCGCACGCGGGCTGACCCGCAGCGCCACCTCGGACAAGGCGCGGGAACTCGCCGCGCAAGTCACCGAGATTATTGAGGCCGACATGCGCGACGAGGGCCCTGCCCAAGGTATTTGACGGGGGCGCAGGGGCCTTCCTGGTGACCAACTGTGAGCACGGGTCGCCCGAGCAGGAGAAGCAGGACGCGGCCATGATGGCGCGGGCCGTCAAAGACCGCCGGGGTCAGCCACGTGATCTGGTCGACCCCGGAGGACACCCGCCAGCACATCCCGCTCGACGACGACCGTATGCCGACGCCGCTGGACCCGCGCCGCCGGCCGGCCAGACTGGTGCAGCGTGCTTCAGCCATGTGTTCCGGTCATCGTCGAGTGTCGGTTCAGGCGCTCGGCCACATGCTGAGGGCCTGGTCGGCGGCGCGGTGCAGGTCCTCGCGGCTGGTGCCGCCGGCGGCCTGTACGGAGATGCCGTGTGCGACGATCGTCAGGTAGTGGGCGAGGGCGTCCGCGTCGATCTCGGGGGGGAGGTCGCCCTCGGCTTGGGCGCGTGCGAAGCGTGCGCGCAGGGCGCCCACTCCGGCTTCTCGGCGTTCGGCCAGGTCGCGGCGGACCGGTTCGCTTTCCGGGCCGCAGGCCAGCGCGGACTGCACCAGCAGGCAGCCGCGCGGACGGCCGGGGGTGGTGTTGGCGTCCACCGTTCCGTGCAGCAAGGCCTCGGCCACCTGCCGGGCGGTGGGCAGCTGAAGAGCCGGGGCCACGAAGGCTCCCGGACCCTCCACGTAGCGGTCGACGGCCTTGCGGAACAGCTCCTCCTTGTTGCCGTAGGCGGCGTAGATGCTGCGCCGGTTGATCCCCATGGCCTCGGTCAGTTCGGCGAGCGAGGCACCCTCGTAGCCCTCGGTCCAGAACAGCCGCATCGCCACGTCCAACGCCTCGTCGGTGTCGAAGGACCGGGGCCGCCCCGTCCTGGGCATCGAAGCCTCCTCGAGAAAAAGTTCGCCGCCGCGGACGAGTCCGTGGCCGGCTTAGGGTAGCGTCATCATGGCTATAGTAACCGAGCGGTTCGGTTCGCAAGTGTGATGTGGAGAGATCGGAGAACTTACCCATGAGCACCCAGCTCGCCCCCAGCACCACCCGGTCCGGTGTACGGCCCCTCGAAGGCAAAACCGCCCTGGTCACAGGCGGGTCCCGGGGCATCGGTGCCGCGATCGTGCGCCGCCTGACCGCCGACGGTGCCCAGATCGCCTTCACCTACGCCAGCGCCAAGGACCAGGCCGACGCCGTGGCCGAAGCGACAGGCGCCCTGGCCATGCAGGCGGACAGCTCGGACCACGAAGCCGTCCGGGCCGCGGTCAGCCGCACCACTGAGCATTTCGGCGGACTGGACATCCTCGTCAACAACGCCGGCGTCTCCCACATCGCGCCGGTCGAGGACTTCCCGCTGGAGGAGTTCGACCGGCTGATCGCCGTCAACGTGCGGGGCGTGTTCAGCGCGGTCCAGGCCGCCGCTCCCCACCTCGGCCAGGGTGGTCGCATCATCACCATCGGCAGCGTCATCGTCGACCGCGTCCCCTTTCCCGGAGCAAGCGTCTACGCCCTGAGCAAAGCCGCCGTCGCCGGTTTCACCCGCGGCCTAGCCCGCGAACTCGGCCCGCGCGGCATCACCGTCAACAACGTGCAGCCCGGCCCCATCGATACCGACAGCAACCCTGACTCCGGCCCGTACGCGAAATCGTTGAAGGAGCTCATGCCGGTCGGCTACTACGGCAAGCCCGCTGACGTCGCCAGCGCCGTCGCCTACCTCGCCAGCCCCGAAGCCCGGTTCGTCACCGGCACCAACTGGAACATCGACGGCGGCACCGCTGTCTGACCACCCGCCCCGGGCGGCCGCAACTCACCTGACCATCCCGGTACTCGTGATCGGCGGAGAGTTCTCGACCCGGCGGCGACTCGAACACGTCATGCAGGAGGCCACCACCGAGGTGACCCGACTGGTCCTTCCCGGGGTAGGCCACTTCGTGGCCGAACAGCCACTGGACGCACTCGCCACACCTTCAGTCGCGCCGCCGTGCACGACAAATCCACCACAAAACCCACTAGAAAGGACGTGTCGCCACCATGAACGCTTCCACCGGAGCCTCCACGGCCGCCGCCGTTGAGTCGGAGGAGCCACTCAGCCCCGGCTACGACACGGCGACCAAGGACGACGCCGAGTTCAACAAGGACTTCCGGCACGGCTTCACCACCATCGACGACGTGCAGATGCACTACGTCATCGGCGGCCACGGCCCGCAGGTCATGGTGCTGCTGCACGGCTGGCCGCAGAGCTGGTACGAGTACCGCCGGATCATGCCCAAGCTGCTGCCCGGACGCACCGTCATCGCCATCGACCTGCCCGGCATGGGCGACTCGACCGGAAACCCGCCCTCCATGGCCAAGACCGTCCTTGCCAGCTACATCCACCGCCTGCTCGACCACCTCGGTCACCGCGAGAACGTGCAGGTCGTCGCCCACGACTTCGGCGTCAGCGTCGCCTACCCGCTGGCCGCCCAGTACCGCGAACAAATCGCGGGGCTGTTCCTCATGGACTACGGCCTGCTCGGCAAAAACCTGAAGTTCGCCACCCTGGAACCGATGTTCTGGCACTTCTCCTTCAACAAGCTGCGCCCGCTCGCGGAGCAACTGGTCACCGGCCGGGAAGAGACCTTCTTCACCTACTTCTTCGAGGGGATGAAGACCGCCGGCGAGAACGTGTCCGACGACGAACTAGCCGAGTTCGTCCGCCTGTTCTCCCGCCCCCAGGTCCTGCACGCCGGCTTCGAGCTCTACCGCTTCGAGACCCAGGACGAGGCCGACAACGCCAAGCTGCAAGACACCCCGCTGACCATCCCGGTCCGCATGATCACCCAGGCTGGCCTCGCCGAGATGGTCCTGCCACCCCTCCAGGACGCCGCGCCCGACGCCACCTCCGCCGACGTCCCCGGCGCCGGCCACTTCCTCCTCCACGAAGCACCCGACCGCGTCCTGGCCGAGATCAACGCCTTCTACCCCAACCCAACTCCCTGAACAAGGAGCACCACATGACTTCCGCACGTCCGGTGCGGGGTTGAGTGAGGCGGCATCACGCCGACGTCACCAACCACGATTGCGTCTGGCCCGAAAAGTACCTTAATGCGGCGACTCGCGGACGCTCAGGAGCACGAACCGGGCATGATCATCAGATTCGTGTCGCCGTCGTCATGCCGGCCGGATCGCGACGCTGGCGACCCGGATCCGCCGATCATGTGTTCCGGCGGTGTCCATTCACGGGTGGGTGACTGCGGTCTGCTGAGCTGGGTGTTTGCGTTGGGGCGGCACGTTGTGGCTGTTGCTTGATCGTGGCTGCAGGGCGTGGATGATCTGGGTTTGTGGCTGATCCGTCCGTGTCGTTGGAGTCGCGTCTGGCGGCTGCCGAGGCACGGATCGAGGAGTTCGCGGCGACGAACGGCCGGCTGCGTCGGGTGATCGAGGACATGGCCGAGCGGCACGAGGCGGAACTGGAGGCGGAGCGGGCCGAGCGGCGGCGGTTGGAGTTGGAGGTCGCCGAGCTGCGGCGGCGGGTCGGGATGGACAGTACGAACTCGTCGGTTCCGCCGTCGAAGGAGCCGGTCGGGGCGAAGGAGAAGCGGAAGGCGGAGCGGCGGGCGGCATCGGAACGGGTCCGGTCGAAGGACCGCAGGCCCGGCGGGCAGCCGGGGCATGCGGGGGTGGGGCTTTCCCGGGAGGCGGAACCGGACCGGTCGTTGCCGGTGGACCCGCCGATGGAGTGCTCGTCGTGTGGCGAGGGCCTGGCCGGTGCCGAGGTGCTCGCCGACGGGTGGGCGCAGGTCTGGGACCTGCTCGACCCGGTGTTGGAGAAGGTGGAGTGGGCGCTGCCGCGGCGCCGCTGCGGCTGCTGTCGGAAGGTCACGACGGCCGGGGTGCCGGGGGTGCGGCACGCGGCGGCGGGCAGCGTGTCCTACGGGCCCAGGTTGCACGCGGCGGCGGTGCTGCTCGCTTCCGAGGGCAACGTGCCGGTCGAGCGGGCCGCGATGGTGATCGCCGGACTGATGGGGGTGCCGGTCTCGACCGGGTTCGTCGCCCGCGCGAACGCCCGGCTCGCCCAGGATCTCGACGCCGCGGGCTTCGACGAGGCGATGAAGGCAGCGCTGCGCGCCGAGCCGGTGCTCTGTGGTGACGAGTCCCCGGTCAACGTGCTGCGCAAGGACCTGGATGAGGCCACCGGCACGGCTCTCTCCGGCGCCCCGCACCTGCTGGTCGTGCGTACCCCGACGCCGGGGCTGGTGTGGTATGCGGCGATCAGCTCACGGCCGTCGGAGGCGATCGACGCCACCAGGGTGCTCGACGGCTGGCACGGCTACCTGACCCGCGACGACTACGCCGGCTGGCACCAGTACGACCCCGGACTCGCCGGCGTACAGCTGTGCTGTGCTGTGCGCATCTGATCCGGTCGTTGCGGGCGGTCCTGACCCTCACACCGGGCGCCCAGAAGTGGGCCGGCCGGCTCATCGACCTGCTCCGCGAGGCCAACACCCTCGTCGTCGCCGCCCGCGCCGACGGGAAGACCCGTCTCGACCAGAAGACGATCGACGATCTGCGGGCCCGCTACGACCGTGACGTCCACATCGGCGAACTCGCGAACATGTCCAGGCCCTGGACCGACGGCCGCAACCATCCCGGCCTGGTGCTGGCCCGCCGGCTCGCCGCGAAGGCCGACCAGGTCTGGCTCTTCCTCACCGACTTCAAGATCCCCTGGGTCAACAACCCCGCGGAGCGGGCTATACGCCTACCGAAACGGCACCAGGCCGTCTCGGGCTACTGGCACACGCCCAGCACTCTCGCCGCCTACCTACGCGTGCGCTCCTACCTCGTCTCCGCCCGCGACCACGGCCTGGCCGCCATCGATGCCATCCGCCTCGCCCTCGCGGGCAAGCCCTGGATGCCAATCCCACACGCGGCCAGCACCACGCCCGCTCTCACCGC
>NZ_CASGGV010000070.1:0-6740 GCF_949319125.1 Frankia sp. Hr75.2
GGGTCTGTAAAGTTAGCGGTGTAACTGTGGCGAATCGGACTACTTGCGGCCTGCGGTGAGTCGGCCGTCGAAGGCGACGTCGAAGGCGTTGAGTGCGCCTTTCCAGCGGATGACCCAGCGCTTGCGGCCTTGCCCGGTGGGATCCAGGCTCATGACCGCCAGGTAGATGCACTTCAGCGCGGCGGTCTCGTTGGGGAAGTGGCCCCGGGCCCGAACCGCGCGGCGGATGCGGGCGTTGACGCTCTCGATGGCGTTGGTGGAGCAGATGACCCGGCGGATCTCGGCGTCGAAGGCCAGGAACGGCGTGAACTCGGCCCAGGCGTTCTCCCACAACCGGACGATCGCCGGATACCGGGCACCCCAGGCCTCGGCGAACTCCAGCCACCGTTCCGTGGCCGCGCCCTCGGTCGGAGCGGTGTAGACCGGCCGCAGCGCCTTCGCGACGGCGTCCCAGTCCTGCCGGGCGGCATAACGAAAACTGTTACGCAGCAGGTGAATCACGCAGGTCTGGACCACAGTGCGGGGCCAGACCTGCTCGATCGCGTCCGGCAGGCCCTTCAGCCCGTCGCAGACGGCCATGAGCACATCCTCGACACCCCGGTTCTTCAGCTCGGTGCAGACCTGGAGCCAGAACTTCGCCCCCTCACCGCCGTCCCCGACCCACAGACCCAGGATGTCGCGGGTGCCCTCGGCGGTCACGGCCAGCGCGAGGTAGATCGGCCGGTTCGCGACCTTCCCATCACGAATCTTCACGTTGATCGCGTCGAGGAACACCACCGGATACACCGGGTCCAACGGCCGGTTCTGCCACTCGGCCATGCCCTCCATCACCCGGTCGGTGATCGTGGAGATCGTCTGCTTCGAGACCTGCGCGCCGTACACCTCGGCCAGATGCGCGGAGATCTCCCCGGTGGTCAGCCCCTTCGCCGACAGCGACAGCACCAGGTCCTCGACCCCGGACAGCCGCCGCTGCCGCTTACGCACGATCGCCGGCTCGAACGAGCCAGCCCGATCCCGCGGCACGTCGATCTCGACCGGGCCCACATCGGTCAGCACGGTCTTCGACCGGCTGCCGTTGCGGGAGTTCCCACTGTTCGCGCCAGCCGGGTCGTGCCGGTCGTAGCCGAGATGGTCGGTGAGTTCCCCGTCGAGCGCGGACTCCAGCACGATCTTCGTCAGCTGCGCCAGCAGCCCACCCTCACCGGACAGCTGCACACCCTGCCCGCGGGCCTGGGCCACCAGTTGGGCGACCAGCGCGGGATCCAGCCCCGCCGGCGTCGCCTTCGATGTACGGGACCGGCCGGCAGGCTCCTGGGTAGACACCTCGGCAGTGTCCGTCATGTCGGTCATGATCGTCATCAGGTGTACTCCCTGATCAGGGTCACACCGTTACTTTTACAGGCCCACCCCGGTCGCTACCGCAGCCTGAAACAGCATCAACACGGGTCGCACCCGTGAATGGACACCCTGGGTTCGGTGGAGACCGGCATTTACGGTGGGCCGTTGGCGAGGCCGGCGACGAAGGCGATTCCATTCGGGGTGCCGAGGCCGGTGACGTCGTCGTAGCCGGATCTCAGGTTGATCGTCTGCGGCCGGTTGAAGGTCCGCAGCGCGACGCCATACCCGCCGGAGGGGTCTTCATTGTTGGCGTAGTACACGTCGACGACGGCGGTGGTGCGGTCGGAGCTCTTCGGGTCGGTGAAGGCAGGCGAGTTGGAAAGCCGGTACAGGGAGTAGTTGGCGAAGCCGAGAGGGCGGCCGGCGAGCTGGTTGGCGAGCACCGCGATGCCGACGACCAGCGGCGTTGCCAGACTGGTGCCGCCGAGCCGGTACTCGACGTACCGTGTGGCGCCGTCCGAGAAGCGCTGGGTCTGGCCGATCAGGTAGCCCGTGTAGGGGTCGGCAAGCGCCGCCACATCCGGGACAGCTCGCCCAGGCTGGTTGTCACCAAGGTAGGTAGAGATCGCCGGCGGTACTATGCCGACCTGGTAGCGGGGCTGCGGGAAGAGGCCGCTGACGCCCCCACCGCCGCCGGCCTCGAACGTCCCGGGTGCCGCAGGTTGCCAGGTGCGGTCGGCCAAGGCGGTTGAGGCGGTCTGCCAGCCCAGTTCGAACAGCCGCGATCCAGCCTGCGATATCCCGGCCGACGTCCCGCCGACCGCGGTCACCAGGGGGTCGGAGGCTGGGTGTTCCACGCCACGCGCGCCGGTGCGTGCCAGGTTGTCGCCGTCGTCTCCACTGGAGAAGAACAGCCCGATACCCTGCGCCGCCGCCTGCACGAAGATCGCATGGGCGGCGGCGAGGTCACCTGGCGGTTCGTCGTCGGCGAGAAAGCTGAACGAGCCGCTGACAACGTCAGCTAGCTGACCGTCAACCACTCGCTGGACGGCGTCGATCAGGTCGGTGCTCTGGCAGCTCGCCGCGGCCACGTACAAGATGCTGGCGCCGGGGGCCATCCCGTGTACCGCCTCGACGTCGAGCGTCTGTTCGGTCTGCCAGCGCTGCTCCTCGCAGAGGTCGCGGCTGAGCGGATCTTCGTGGCCGTAGGCGAACGCCGTGGGGAGGTCCTGCCGGAATTGGCCCGGGAGCAGTGGTGGCTCACCTCGCCGAGCGGCCCAGGTGTTGGTGTCGGCGACGATGGTCGGGGACGTGTAGGCGCCGACGATCGCCACTGTGCGGCCCCGGCCGTCCAGGCCGGTCCGCGTGAGGGCGTCGATACCGTAGAGGCTCCTGACCTGCTGGGGGGTGTAGCCGCAAACCGCCAACGGCAGGTCGGCGCCGTCGTTACCCGCCGGCACGTGCGCGGTGACGGGGTAGTCGGGCGAGTACTTCTCGCCGTGGTAACGCGAACAGATCGCCGGCTGGGCCGAGGCGGGCACCAGCGGCGCGGTGGCAGGAGCCGCCTGGGCCAGCGTCAGCCCGCCAATCGACAGGATGGCGCCCTCAAGCTGAGCCGGGACACTGAGCGCCGTCGACGGTGCCCGCGTCAGTTCCCCATTGTGTGCGTACAGCTTCAGTTCGGTGTCGAACGCCGCCTCGATCTGGGCACCGCTCCCACGCACCCGGATCGACCGGTTCGTGGCAGACACCGTGACGATCTGGAGGCCGTTGTCGGCCAGCCACGACCGGACGTCCTGAACGGTCTCGTCCGTGGCCGCATACCCCGTCTTGTATTGGGCCGGTGTGAGGAAGCGCTGGTATGCGACATTCGCCGGATCTGACACCGCCGCCGCGAACGCTTCGGCGGTGGCCGGGGCCCGTAAGGCTAGGTTCACGGTGAAGTCGAACTCCAGTCCGGAGGGGGTGTCACCGTGGGCGTTGTCAGCAGTCACCCAGCCCGGTACGGATCCTGTCAGCAGCGCGCGTAGCAGCTCTGGTGCGACATCGGTCACCAGCCCCGGCAGTATCATTAGCGCCGCCGTGGCCAGCGCCAATGATGTTCTCCGCCGCCCGCGCGATGACCGGTGACGGCCTCGCCGGTGGCGCCGGTGGCGCGTGCGGGGGTGCAGCGGCCGAACGGCCGAGCCTTCAGTCAACTGACATCACTGGGCGCACCCAAGTCGGCCGTCCTTACCTCGTGGTAGCCGCCAAGTCCGTTCCCGGCGACGGACTCGCCCGGTGACCCCAAAATTATCGCCGCCGCGGCAATCCGCATTCTCGAAGGCTTCGCGCGCCAAGGTGAGAGAATTGGCAAAGACTGAGACAGGTTCACGGTCTTCGTGGCTGCGGGCTCGTCCCGCGACCCACGGCCTGTGCTCCCACGCGGGTCCACGCGGGAGTACAGGCCGCCAGCCGGCACGGCGGCCCTATAGCCCGATCAGGGGTTACTCTCGTCCGGAGCCGACCATGCCGCGGTCACAGTGCTCGCCTACCGAAGAGAAACCAGGTAGCTGGAAAGGAACACCAGCCTGGTCGGCCCGGATGCCCGTCACTCGGTCCGGTAACCATATTTTCTTCAGTATCAGCAGGGGTTTCCGCCCTGGCCGGGAACTTTGGTGCACCCGTTCCCCGACCCGCGCACGGGACCCTTCGCGTTGGGATTTCCCAACTGGTGGGCCTGCTCATTGACGTTGGAGATCACCGTGCCCGACGGCGACGGCGTACCGGTCGTCTCGGCTGCGACGGTCAGGCCGCCGACGACGAGTGCCCCTCCGATCATCGTCGCTATCAGCGGCTTCTTGAACCACCTGGACCTAGTCATGAGAGGCCTATCGATGACGTTCTGCACGATCTTCATCTCCTTGTAGCCGTAGGAACCAAACTTGTCAGTTGAAACCGAAAATCGGAGGTGCTCTCCGGGGGGGGCTCGTGGCTGTCCCACTGGAACTGCCCGGCCGGGGTCGCCACGGTGTCGAGCTCGGTGCGGTGGCGACCCCGCTCGTCGTCGCCAAGGACCCGCATCGGCGCCGGCGGCCCCGCGGCGACCTTCACCCAGGCATCCACATTGATGCCCTTCTCTTACATAATGGTTCTCCTTCTTCTCGTCTCCACCTGCCGACGAAGACCCGGCGTGCGGCCCATACGGCCCTCGTTACCGAGGCCACCACGGCGTGCCAACACAGTGTCGGTCCGGTCGTCTTTTCGGGACAACCGCCAACCGTTGCGGGATTTCCGGCCTGGCTGCGTCATCCGGTGTGTCTGTACCCGGCGCAATGTTCCGCAAAGACAACAACAAAAGTGGCGACGGATTTACCGGGTCGGCGGGGTGAGGCGTCCTCAGATCCAGCGTTTCGCGCGGCGTTGAGTTGGATGGTGGCCACGTCGACGGCGTGGATGATCTCGTCGGTGTCAACGAAGGTCTGTCCGGCGAACCCAGCCCGGCGCAGCAGCCGCTACCAGCCCTCCTGGAGGTTGAGCCAGCAGGCGGCCTTGGGGCGGTGGCCATCGGGTGGCCAGCCCGGTGCCGACGGGGGCGTACTCCTGATCACCGGCCCCAGCCCGTCGGCGCGGATCACCGTGGCGCGCGCCGGCGGGTGGGTGTAGAGCTCGACGACAGCCACCCTTGTGGGGCGAAGTCGGGGTCCGCACTGTGCGCCCAGGAGCGGGCGTGCCGCCAGCGCGGAGTTTTCCATGCCATCAAGGCGACGGAATTTCCCGGTGCCGTATTTCGCCGCGTGTATGGATCGGCACGTCGGGTTCGAGCCGTGGCTGAGGCACAACTGTTTCCCCAAGGAGTCCAGGCGTGAACAGAGACCGGACAACTCCGACTGGTCGCTGGCTATCCTGTGTCCATGTTCGGACTCAGTCATCAACTCTCCCATTTGAATGCCGACGCGATCGAAACCTTGCGGGTGGTCAGATTCTTCGATATCTTGATCGCACGGCGGGCCTCACTCGACGCGCTGGTATGCAGCACTGCGGGATTAACCGAGTGTAATGCCGGGCTGCGTGACAAGCTCACCGGCCGGGTGGTGCGCTACAGCCCGCGGGGTACGACACCGGACGCTCCGGTGCTGCCCGTGGCGCGGCAGGAGGTCCGCATCGACGAGGAATCAGTCGGCGTGGTCTGGTTGGAGCGGTTCGGCGTGCTCGACCCGATGGACACGATGGTTCTCGAGCGGATGGCGTTCGCCGCCGGCGCGCTGTGGCCAGGCGGCGGTCCGGTGACACTGTCCGACCCGGCGCTTGTGGAGCTGGCGGTCTCCGCCACGGCGCAGGAAGCCGACCGGGCCCGGGCCGTCCGCCTGCTGGGATTTTCGGCTGGGGCGGAGGTGCGCGTCCTCGCGGTCAGGGCGGACGGCCATTGCACGGACGTGGCCGAGGTATTCAGGTCCCTCGGCAACTCGTCTGGCCGGTTGGCCCGCGGAGCGATGATCGGCCGGAACGCCGCCATGATTACGCAGGTGGCGGACAACCAGGTCCCACCGATCGCGGTACCCCCCGGAGTGCGGATCGGTGTCAGCGGGCGCGCCACGCTCAACGAGCTCGCCGAGTCCTGGCGCCAGGCGAGCACTGCAATCCGGTTCGCCGGCGTCCTCGGCCGGGGACCCGTGGTGCTGTTCGAAGAGCTGGGTTCCCTGGCCACTCTGGCAACGTTGCCACGTTCCGTCGTCGATGCCGATCAAGACGTCCGGCTGCTGCGAGAGCTCGCGAGGACTCCAGCGGGGCTGCGGGATCTAGCGGTCCTCGAAGCGTACCTGGCGACAGGGTCGCAGCGGAACGCCGCGGTCGCTCTGCACCGGCACCACAGCTCGGTCTCCCGGCAGCTGGAGGCCCTCACCACTCGCTACGGCCTGGATCTGAAGCGTCCCACCGACCGGATGCGCGCCGAGATGGCGTTCACCCTCAACGCGATCGCCGACTCCTGAGCCCCAATCCACCGCTCGATTTCTGTGATCTTCCGAGCGCTCACCCGAGACTGGTATGCGATCTCCGTCGATGGGTCTGTCTAGATAACGGTCGGGTAGCCCGGGGTGAGATCCCTCCGGGCTACCCGACCGCTGATGGCGGACACTCCCTCACGACCGCGTGATGCTCACCCCGGTAGAGACATCGGCGTTCCCGGCAGCCGCAGTTGGATGAAACCAGCGGGCGGGGTGCTCTATGACCGCGGTCAGTTCCCGGAATGCCGCTCCGGTGGCGCCCGGCGCGGGGCTGTATGTCGCTGCCTGGACGGTCGGCGTGCTCCATCGTGCCGATATGACTCGGGCTTGGAGCAGGTCTTCGAGGTCGGGTCGGAGGAGGGGGGCGATCTGGCCGAGGTAGCCGCCGAGGACCACGGTTGGTATGTCGAGAACATT
>NZ_CASGGV010000071.1:0-6595 GCF_949319125.1 Frankia sp. Hr75.2
GGGCCGGGCTTGTCGGCCCCGGCGGGGCGGCGGGGCGCCCCTGCCGGCACGCCTCCTCCGTGCCGGTCGAGGTCCGCCCCACCTGCCTGGCTGCCCCACCTGCCCGGCCCTCGACTCGTCCGGGAACCATCCCGTGATCCGAGAAGGGGTGTCCTGCAAGATCGGAATGGTCGCGGTCCGCGCTGCGTATGATTCCCGTGATGGAACCCGGCCGAACGCGTACCCCGCCCCGCCAGCGGGCGACGCTTGTGAACACCAGGTCACGGGAGAGTCGTCTGGCCCTCACTCGCGCCGCCCTTCGTCTTTGGAGCGAGGGTGACTTCGATGCGGCGTACGAAGCGAGCACCGTGGCTGATATCGCTCACGCAGCCGGGGTCAGCAAGGGAACCTTCTATTTCCATTTTCCCAACAAGGAGGCGATTCTCCTTGAGATGAGCTCGGCGACGATCCAGGCGATGATCGACCAGGTCGAGGCCGGAACCGCGCGAGGCGTCCCCCTGCGCTCGTTGAGCGATCAGATGATGACCTCGATGGCTCGACGCGTTGTTCGCGCGCCCAGGGGGGCCGCGCTGCGGGCCGGCGCCCTTGGCTTCGTGGGGCGACCGGATGATGGAACCCTGGCGATCCCTCGCCTGAGTGTCGCCTTCGAATCCCTCCTCCGTCACGGTAGGGAACGCGGCGAGCTTGGCGAGCAGATCGATGTGGAAGAAGTCGCCGCGATGATGACGGCCGTGACAATGGAAGCAATCACCCGCTGGGGGGCGGGAGACCGCTCCGCTTCCTGGCTGCGGCAGACGCTCCGTGATCGAGTGACCGTCCTCCTGCGCGGTATCAGTCACCCGGACGAGAGCTAGTCGACCGCTGCGCAGGCGGGCGTCCGCGGCGACGGCGGTCGCCGTCGCCGCGGGCCCGGACCTGCACGCTGACTCGTACCGGACGAAGCAAGCCGGTCATCCGAGGTCGGCTGCGCGAGCCTGGGCCCGCGGAGCTTCACCGTGGTTTCGGATGCACGCGCCCCCTACAGGGTGTTCGCGAGCCGGTCGGCGAGAATGCGGGTGAAGCGGGACGGGTCGGCGAGCTCCCCGCCCTCGGCCAGCAGCGCCATCCCGTACAGCAACTCCGCCGTCTCGCTGAGAACGTCGGAGCTCGCGTCCTGCTCGTGGGCCTTCCGTAGCCCCTCCACCAGTGGATGCGTCGGATTGAGCTCCAGGATGCGCTTGGAGTGCGGCACGTTCTGCCCCATGGAGCGGTACATCTTCTCCAGGGTCGGCGTGATGTCGTGGGTGTCCCCCACGATGCAGGCCGGCGACGTGGTGAGGCGGGAGGAGAGGCGGACCTCCTTCACCTGCTCGTGCAGGGTTCGGGTCAGCCAGGAGAGCAGCTCGGCGAAGTCCTTCCGCTGCTGCTCCCGTTCGGGCTCGGTGCTCTCCTTCTCGTCCGCCGTGCCGAGATCGACCTGGCCCTTGGCGATCGACCGCAGTGGCTTGCCGTCGAACCGCGCCACCCGCTCGACCCACACCTCGTCGACCGGATCCGTCAGGAGGAGCACCTCGTACCCCCTGGCGAGGAAGGCCTCCATGTGTGGCGACTTCTCGATCATCAACCGGGAGTCGCCGGTCATGTAGTAGATGTCGTCCTGGCCGTCCTTCATCCGGTCGACGTACTCCCGCAGGGTCGTCGTCTGCTCCGGGTCGCGCGTCGAGGCGCAGGAGACGATCTCCAGGATCGCCTCCTGGTTGTCGACGTCGTCCAGCAGCCCCTCCTTGACGACGGGCCCGAACTCCTTCCAGAAGGTCCGGTAGCGCTCGGCGTCGTCCGTCTGCAGGCCGCGGACCGTCGAAAGCACCTTTTTCACCAGCCGGCGGCGAACCAGCTGGATCTGGCGGTCCTGCTGGAGGATCTCGCGGGAGATGTTCAGCGACAGGTCGTGCGCGTCGACGACACCCTTGACAAACCGCAGGAAGTTCGGCATGAGCGCCTGGCAGTCGTCCATGATGAACACGCGCTTCACGTACAGCTGGACGCCACGCTTGCCGTCCTGCGCGAACAGGTCGAACGGCGCGTGGGACGGGATGAAGAGCAGCGCCTCGTACTCGAAGAGGCCTTCACCCTTCATGTGGATGGTCTCGAGCGGGTCGGTCCAGTCATGGCTGAGGTGGCGGTACAGCTCGTTGTACTCGGCGTGGTCGACCTCGGCGGGCGGGCGCGCCCACAACGCCTTCATCGAGTTGAGCGTCTGGACGTCGGTCGTGACCGTGCCGTCTTCGTCCGTGCTCGCTGCCTGGTCCGGGTTCTCGGTAGCCATTCGGATGGGCCACGCGATGAAGTCGGAGTACCGCTTGACGATCTCCCGGATCTTCCGTTCGGCGGTGTAGTCGAAGAGGTGGTCCTCGCTGTCCTCCGGCTTGAGATGCAGGGTGACGGCGGTGCCCTGCGGCGCGTCGTCGACATCCTCGATGACGTACGTGCCCTCGCCGCCCGACTCCCAGCGCGTGCCACCGCTCTCGCCGGCCCGGTGCGTCAGCAGCGTGACCTTGTCCGCCACCATGAAGGTCGAGTAGAAACCGACACCGAACTGGCCGATGAGGTCCAGCGACGCGGCGGCGTCCTTCGACTCCTTCGCCTTCCGGAGCATCTCGGCCGTTCCCGACCTGGCAATGGTGCCGATGAGCTGGACGACGTCGTCGCGGGACATGCCGATGCCGTTGTCGCGCACGGTGAGGGTGCGCTGCTCCCGGTCGACCTCGAGGGCGATGTGCAGGTCGGACGTGTCAGCCGAAAGGTCCTTGTCGACAAGTGAGGCGATGCGCAGCTTGTCGAGGGCGTCGGACGCGTTGGAGATCAGCTCGCGCAGGAAGATATCTTTGTCGGAGTAGATCGAATGGACCATCAGCTGCAGAAGCTGACGGGCCTCGGCCTGAAATTCAAGCGTCTCGATCCGATTGCTCACGGGACCTCCATGCGGACACGAACAGTTCGCGGAACAGGATACCGACGCGCAGCACCCGTTCGGTGCCCGCACGGCATCCGCTCGGTCGAGCATCAGGCGCACCGGAACCCGCCGGAGCCACTGGCCGAGGCTGAGTACCATCTCGACCACGGACGCCGACCTGCGGCCGGCGTCCGGTAGGACACGAGGGCGCGGGTCAGGCCGACGATCCGCGCGGCGGCCTGAGCGCCGGCGCCCCGCGTATCTGGGTCCTGTCGGGGCAGAAGGCGACGACGTCGAGGCCGTCGATCCGGTCGGCCGACCGGCACCGGGCCGCCCGCGGAGGCGGGGGCGGGGCGAAGGAGCCGGGGTCGAACAACCTGGACCGCCGCCGGCGGGGCTGCGCACATCCTGCGTCGGGATTACGACGCCCACACGGTCGCCGCTGACCAATCCTCGATTTCCCGGAATCGCCTGTGAATGCAATGGTAATCGACCTCTCGGCAGAATTCAGTGCTCTGGATGGTCTGGCGCAGAAGTAACTCCAGATACAGGCGAACAAATCTGGCTTGCAGCGACCGCGCGGCGGTGAACGAGGATGTCCCGGGCTGCGACGTCCCGGGTCGCTGGTAGGCGCGGACGACGTCTTGGCCAGCGGCTGCGGAGGGCGTGCCCGGCAGCGGATCACATCGGCGCAGCCGCACTGATGGTGCTGGCGCAGCGGTGCTGATCGAGCCTGGCGGCCGCGTGCGCGGATCAAGCCGGGAGCGTGGCGTCCCGGGCCGGCCGGCCCCGGAGCACGCCCGGCCGTCGTTCGCGAGGCGCCGGCTCCCGGCCATGATGGATACTCCCCAGGACGAACAGGCCGTCGGCCGGCAAGAAGGAGCAAAAGGATGCAGAAGGCGCTCGCGCCCGAGATCTCAACCTGGCCCGACGAGCAGCCACAGCTCATCGGTAGCCGCTGCGGCGACTGCAGCGCCACGACGTTCCCCACTCAGGCCCTCTGCCCCCGGTGCAGCGGCGACAAGATGAGTGACGAGCTGCTGCCCCGCCGCGGCACCCTCATCGCGTGGACGACGCAGGGCTTCGTCCCGAAGCTGCCCTACGCCGGTGGGGAGACGGCCGAGACCTTCAAGCCGTTCGGCGTCGGGCTGGTCCAGCTCGACGACGTGATCCGCGTCGAGGGCCGGCTCACGGAGTCCGACCCGGAGAAGTTGAAGTTCGGCATGGACGTCGAGCTGACGATGGTGCCGTTCTACACCGACGCCGACGGCGACGAAGTGATCACGTTCGCCTTCGCGCCAGCCTGACCCACGCCGCACGAGCCAGAGAGGAACCATCGAGATGAACGACGTCGCCATCATCGGCGTGGGCCTGCATCCCTTCGGTCGCTTCGAGAAGTCGGCCATGGAGCTCGGCGCGGACGCCATCCAGTTGGCGCTGAAGGACGCCGGGGTCGGCTGGAAGGACATCCAGTTCGGTGTCGGCGGCAGCCTGGAGATCGCCAACCCGGACGCGGTGACGAGGCTCGTCGGGCTGACGGGCATCCCGTTCACCGACGTGTTCAACGCCTGCGCGACCGCGGCCAGCGCCATCCAGCTGTGCGCCGACACGATCCGGCTCGGCAAGTACGACATCGGCATCGCCGTGGGCCTGGACAAGCACCCGCGCGGCGCGTTCACCGCCCATCCGTCGATGCTCGGCCTGCCGGCGTGGTACGCCGAGAACGGCCAGTACGTCACCACGCAGTTCTTCGGGATCAAGGCCAACCGCTACCTGCACGAGCACGGCATCTCGCAGCGGACGCTGGCGAAGGTGGCGGCCAAGAACTACCGCAACGGTGTGATCAACCCGAACGCGTTCCGGCGTAAGGCGCTGAGCGAGGAGGAGATCCTCGGCTCGCCCATGCTCAACTATCCGCTGACGCACTACATGTTCTGCTCGCCGGACGAGGGTGCCGCCGCCGCCATCATGTGCCGCGCCGACATCGCGCACCGGTTCACCTCGCAGCCGATCTACCTGCGCGCCACGGAGATCCGCACCCGCCGTTTCGGCGCCTACGAGGTGCACAGCACCTTCGCGCCGGTCGACGAGGACGTCGCGCCGACCGTCTACGCCGCCCGCGCCGCCTTCGAGGCCGCCGGCGTCGGCCCGGGGGACGTCGACGTGATCCAGCTCCAGGACACCGACGCCGGCGCGGAGATCATCCACATGGCCGAGTGCGGCTTCTGCGCCGACGGTGAGCAGGAGAAGCTGATCGCCGAGGGCGCGACCGAGATCAGCGGCTCGCTGCCGGTCAACACCGACGGCGGTCTCATCGCCAACGGCGAGCCGATCGGCGCGTCCGGGCTCCGCCAGGTGCACGAGCTGGTTCGCCAGCTGCGTGGTCAGGCGGGTGACCGTCAGGTCGCCGGCAACCCGCGCGTCGGGTTCGCCCAGGTCTACGGCGCCCCCGGCACGGCCGCGGCCACCGTCCTCACCGTCTGAGCTCACCGACTGAGCAGGCGTTCCTGAAACGCCTGCTCAGTCCGGTCGTGCGGTTTGCAGCAGGCCGGACTGGTAGGCGATGACGACCAGCTGCGCCCGGTCGCGGGCGTTGAGCTTCGCCATGGCCCGGTGGACGTGCGTGCGGGCGGTCAGTGGGCTGATGACGAGCCGGTCGGCGATTTCGTGGTTCGAGTGGCCTTCGGCTACCAGCGCCATGACCTCGCGTTCGCGAGCGGTGAGCGCGGCGAGCGCCACGGGATTGGCCGTGGCGGTGGCCGCGGGCTCCGGGGCGGCGAGGAAACGGCTGATGAGAACGCGGGTGGCCGCCGGCGAGAGAAGGGCGTCGCCGCCGGCGACGGTGCGGATCGCGGAGAGCAGCTCGTCCGTTCCGACGTCCTTGCCGAGGAAGCCGCTCGCGCCGACGCGGAGCGCCTGGGCCACGTACTCGTCGATCTCGAAGGTCGTGAGGATCAGGACACGGGTGGCCGCCAGCGTCTCGTCGCCGCAGATGGCGGCGGTGGCGGCGAGCCCGTCGGTGCCGGGCATGCGGATGTCCATGACCACGACGTCCGGGCGGTGCTCCCGGGTCGCCGCGACGGCCTCGTGCCCGTCCGCGGCCTCACCGACGACCTCCATGTCGCTGCAGGAGTCGATCAGAATCCGGAAGGTCGACCGCAGGAGGGTCTGGTCGTCGGCGAGGAGCACTCGGATGGTCATCGGCTTCCGTTTTCGTGGGAGTTCTGGGGGTGCAGGGGCAGGACGGCGGTGACGTGGAAGCCGACCTCGGGATGATGACCGGCCTCGAGATGCCCGCCGACGGACAGCGCGCGTTCCCGCATGCCGATCAGGCCGAACCCGCTGTCCGAGGCCGGGATCGACGTCCCGGCGCCGGGACGCGCGCCGCGGCCGACCGGGCCCGCGTTCTCCCCGCCGCCATTTATGATCATCAGGGTGACGCTGTGCGGGGCGTAGGTGATGTCGACACAGGCGTTGTCGGTCCTGGCGTGTTTCGCCACGTTGGTGAGGGCCTCCTGCGCGATCCGATAGGCCGTGAGATCGACGCCGGGGGAGAGCGGGGACGGTTCGCCGCGGGTGTTGATGGTGACCGTGAGTCCGGTGGCGGTGAACGTGTGGGCGAGTTCGGGGAGCTGGGCGAGCGAGGGGGCTGGTTCCAGCGGC
>NZ_CASGGV010000072.1:0-6532 GCF_949319125.1 Frankia sp. Hr75.2
TCTTCGAGAGAATCAAAAGAGTTTCTGAATAGCTTCCGGGCATGTTCGCAGGCGAGTCCCCACCGAAGACCGTCGACAACCGAGGCTCGGGGTCCTGGAAGAGCGCGGAGGTGATAATCGAGTCGAAGTCGTGGGTCGCGCGCAACTGCACGAACTCGGCGAGCTCGACGGTTCTGATTCGGACCTCGACGTTGTCGAAGCTGCCGAGCTGGGCCTGGATATTCTCCGCCAATGCCTTGTTCTCGCTACTGGGGGAGCTGGTGAATGTGAAGGATAACCGGTTTACCCTCGGCTGCCAACTCGTCGAAGAGCCGCTGGGCGGTCACCTTGTCCGTCTTCCGTAGTGGCGTCTGCGAGTAGAAAGGGGACGCTTTGGTGAACAACGTGTCAGCAAGCTGCGCTGTGCCGTTGTAGGCAGCGAGGTTCAGCGCGTCCATGTCGAGTGCTGTCGCGACCGCCTGACGCGCACGAATGTCGTTGAACGGTGGCCTGCGCATGTTCAGAGCCACGAGGATTCCGCCGCTGAGATGCATGACATCGGTCGGTAGACCGGCCCTGACAGCTTTGTCGAAGTTGATCCAGCTCGAGTCGATGGCAACGTCCGCACCTCCGGTGAGCAGCGTGTTGTAGCGCTGGTTGCCGTCGAGCGCCGAGTGGAGAGTGATGCGGTCGAGGTAGGGCTTGGGCGCGTCCCAGTAGCGCGGGTTCTTGACGAGCCGGATGTCGGCCTGACGAGTCCAGCTCTCGAGGGTGAACGGCCCCGCGCCGATCGGCTTCGCGTTGAAGGCCTCCTGGCCCCTCTTCAGGGACGCGGGCGAGGCGATCCAGTTCATCGAGGAGGCGAGGACGGACTGGGCGTACCTCGGAACGGGGGTGACCAGGTGGCCTTCAGCGTGACGTCGTCCACTGCCTCGGACAACTGGATCATCGCCGCCTCCGACCGGTGGGCCGAGCCGACAGCCGGGTCCTTGGTCCGGTCCCAGTTGAACTTCACAGCTTCCGCGTTCAGCGGGGTGCCGTCGGAGAACACCAGCCCCGGTCGCAGTTTCAGGGTGAAGGTGGCGCCGTTGTCGGTCGTGGTGAACGACTCGGCCATCGAGTACTGGACCTCGTCCGCCTCATCGTTGGTCATCAGCGTCCCGTACAGGGCATTACCCAGGAGCGCACCGGAAGCATACGCGTTGCCCAGGATTGCCGGATCCAGGGTGCGCGGGTCACTCAGGGTGAGAATCCGTGCCTCGCCGCCCGCCACCGGCTCGTTTGAGGGCCTGTGGACGCCGCGGTATCGCCGCCACCGCCGCCACAGGCACCCAGGAAGAGCGCCACGCAGCATGCGACGGCGGCGGATAATCGTGTCCTACGAATCATCTCGCATCCTTTCATCGGCGTCAGGATCGACGAAGAAAGGCGGGATTCCACCGGTGGTGGGATTTCTGGTTTCTGCGATGGTTTCTGGCTTTGGGTTCCGGCAGGAACGGCTGTGTGTGCTGTGCAGTAGTCGGCACATCCCAGGCGACGTCACGCGTTCAACCGCGGATCGCCCGGGTTTCCCGCGCCGGGTGGCCTCATCTCGCCGCCGCGTCGAGCGGACCAGGCGATGACTCCCCGTCTGGAGCGGGCGGCACGTGGGGGAACAGCTCCTGGAAGGCGCCCTGGGTGATGCGGTGGCGGGTAGCGGGATCGAGGTCGCCGACGAGCTCCTGGAGTGTCTTCTGGGTATGGCCGAAGGTGCCTTCGATGTGCGGGTAGTCGCTGCCCCAGCACACATTGCGCCAGCCCATGGCTGTCACGGCGGCGACGGCAGAGCGATCATGCTGGAAGGACGCGTAGACGTTCTCGTACAGGTACTCGCTGGGGAGCCGACGCAGACGGGGGCGGACGGCCGACGCGTGCTGCCGGTACGCCTCGTCGAGCCGGTCGGCGATGAACGGCCCCCAGGTCGCTCCGCCCTCGGACACGATTGCGCGCAGGGACGGGTGCCGGTCGAACACGCCGCCGGCGATCAGTTTGGCCACCGCCCGCTGGCCGCCATAGGTCGTCTCCAGGTAGTTGAGGAGCGCCCCGCCGGGACCGCGGTAGTAGGTGCCGTTACGGCTGGACGCCTCATGGGGCTCGCTGCCGATGTGGAACGCGACCACAAGACCCGTCTCCGCGAGGGCGGCCCACAGCGGCTCCCACGACTCACGATGCCAGTCGTCCCCGTCGATGAGTGGCACGACCGGCAGGGAGGCGGCATGGAAGCCGAGATTCGCGGCCCGCGTGACCTCGGCGACGGCGGTGGAGACGGTGAGGAAGGGGATCGTCGCCGCGCTGACGTAGCGGGGTGAGAACCGCTGGTACTCAATGGCCCAGTCGTTGATTGCTCGGGCGCCGGCCGCGAGCAGCTCCGGGTCACGGATCGATGAGGTCCACATCCCCAGAGAGGGATAGATGAGCTCGGCCCAGATGCCTTCGGAGTCCAGGTCGAGCAGGCGCATCTTCCTGTCGTTCGCGCCGGGCGCCCGGTCGGGGACGGTGAGGCCGTTCTCGTCGGTGAGTTTCCTGCCGGGCCGGGGCAGGCGACGGCGGAACTCCTGTCCGTCGACGTGGATCGTCTCCCAGCCGCCATCGAGGTCCTTGACACTGCGCGGCATGCGTTCTGCGAGGGACCGGGACAAGCTCCTGTCGAAAAGATCGTCCGGCTCGACGAGGTGCGAGTCACCCGAATTGGCCCAGAGCTTCTCCATCGTGCAATACCTTTTCGTAGGCAGCGGGCCAATCCCTGCCGCCTGATTCCGTGGTCACCAGGTCGTTTACATGTCCGGCTCGTTCATGCACTGCGCCAGGGTCCACACATCGCCGAGCGGGCGGCCAGGGGAGTCGGCAAGCCGGCGCGCGAGATCGGGCACGAAGATGAACTCAAAATCCGCCTGTGCGGCGAAGTGCTCGTCAACGCGGGTGTCGCCGATGTGTACGAACCTTTGGCAGGCGAAGGATGTCCGGACCCTCAGGAGCTCGTGCTTGCGGCTGACGAAGTCAGGGGTAATCCCGGCGCGTGCCCACATCGCCAACTGCTCGCCGGGGGTACGGTCGGAGCAACTCCCGATCACACAGGCCTGCGTTTGTGCCCACTGGACGAAGGTCATCGGGACCGGTCCGGAAGGGTCGCCCGTCTCAAGGGTGCCGTCAATGTCGAAGCTGACGAGCGTGCGCGCCTTCATCTCGGCGCTCAGTCGGTGCGCAACATGACCGACGCCGGGTCATGGAAAAAGCTGCTGCCGGGGCAGACCAGCGCCGTCCGAGCGTCAGGAACCTGGCGCTCCCCTTCGGCGCCGCGCAACTGTCGTACCGCCTCGGTGTAGAAGTTGAAGCCCCCGGCACGTCCTTGCGAAAGCCCACCCCCGTTGGTTGTGAGGAGCGTGTGTCCGCCCAGGCGAAGGATGTTCGCCTCGGCGTCCCAGGATGACGCCAGCAGGTCGCCGGCCTCGCCCGGCTTGCAGAACCCGGCTGCCTCGATGCACCCGACGGTGTCGATGGTGTAGCCGTCGTAGGGGAAGAAGAGGTCGAGGTCGTCGATGGTCACGTCACTGCGCTCCCAGAGACCGGCCAGGGAGATCCACAGCGAGTTATCGGTCCAGCCCAGGCTGTTGTCGTAGTACTCCCCGACCCGTGAACCGCCCAGCGACATGGCGTGGATGTACACCGGCTTGTGGCGCAGATCCATTGCCCGTTCGGCGGTCGTGATGATCAGAGCTTCCGCGCAGTCGACGGGCACGTCCATGTCGAGCATCTGCATGGGTTCCCAGATGACGCGGGAGGCGTGGTAATCCTCCATCGTGATCGGGGTTCGCATGGCCGCCCTGGGGTTTCTTGTCGCGTGGGTGCGGTTGTTCACCGCGATGCGGGCGAAGGCGTCCTTCGTCGCTTTGTAGTCGTGCATGTAGCGCGCCATCCAGGCGGCGTACGGCTCGCCGGAGTGGATCCAGCGGCGGGCGAAGTCGCTCTGGCCCGTGAGCACCTGGCCCGCCATCCGCTGCTGTGCCGCCCGCAGACGGAACGGGTCGTTCGCGGCGGACCGTGACATCCCGGGGCCGCGGGTATACGCCTGCACCACCAGGACCGTGTCGCACAGGCCGGAGAACACCGCTTCCGCCGCATACACGAAGCATGATCCGAGCCACCCGTTCTTCTGCCAGGTGGTCTTCTCGATTCCGAGCGCGCCCTGCAGCGTCAGGAATCCGGATCCTCCCATGGCCAGCGGATCCATGCCCGTGCCGCAGACGCCGTCGATCTCCTGCCGGTCGATGCCGGCGTCCTCGATGGCGCCGATGGCAGCCTCAAGGGCGAGCGACAGCTCGGTGCGCTTCAGATCGCGGCCGTAAGGTGTCGACCCGACACCCACCACGGCCAGGCTGTCCTTCAGCGGGTTGCGCGCCATGTCCCTTTCACCTTCCGCTCTGGATCGGGCCCGCCGGTTCGAACGCTGGCGAGGCGAGCCCGCCGCGATCCACCCACGTCAGGCGCACGGGCATGTCGAGCCGGATCGCCTCGCGTGGGCAGTTCACGATCGGAGCCAGATAACGCAGCCCCGACTGCTCGACAAGCTCCACGGCGGCGGCCGGCACCGGCTCCGGCAGCATGGCGTCCGGGTCCCGCTCCTGGTGGATCAGGGTGCACAGGAACACGAAGCCCTCGCCCCTCACCTCGGTGGGCACGATGTCCCACGACCAGCACTCCGGACACAGCGGGCGGTGCGGGTACACCCAGTAGCCGCAGGACGAGCAACGATTGATCAGCAGCCGCTGCTGGAGCAGCCCGCGGTAATGCTCGATGTTGTCGCGGTCGATCAGCACCGCGGGGAACGCGGCGAAGACATCCGCGTCGGTCACACCGGTCACGCCGTCACCTCTTCCTTGGCCTGTCCGGCCAGGCCGACCCGGTCGAGCTTGCCGTTGGCCAACCGCGGGAGTTCGTCGAGAAACACGATGTCCCTGGGAACTTTGAACCGGGCGAGACGCGTCTTGAGCCACGAGTGCAAGATGTCGGCGTCGAGGCAGTGGCCGGGGCGCACGACGACGTAAGCCCGCACCACCTCGCCCCTGCGCCGGTCGGGTACGCCGACTACTCCGCAGTAGGCCACCGCGTCGTGGCTGGCGACGACCTTCTCGACCTCCTCGACCGAGACGTTCTCACCGCCGACCTTCAGCATCAGCTTCAGTCGACCCGCATAGGTGATGTAGCCGTCGGCGTCCATGGAGACGAGGTCCTCGCTGTGCAGCCAGCCGTCGGCATCGAGAACCCGGGCGTTCTCCTCGGGCTTGTTCCAGTAGCCTCGCATGACGTTGCCGCGTACCCATGCCTCACCGACAGCCCCAGGTGGGACGTCGAGGCCGGTCGCGGGGTCGACGACGCGGACCTCGTTACCCGGCAGCGGGCGGCCACCCGTCGTGCGCCGCTTGTCGGGCGGATCGTCCGGAGCCGTCATCGACGCCGGCCCGTACGTCTCGGTCAGTCCGAAGGGGACGAACATGAACGTGACGTTGGGCAGAGCCCGACGCGCGTCCTCGTTCGGAACGTGGGCGATCGAGGACCGACGAAAGGTCGCGTCCGTCCTCGATCGCGGCCCGCACAACCTCCGCAGGAAGTACCCCGAACATCACGGTGGCCCGCTCGGACTCGATCAGTTCCGCGCCGAGGTGGGCGTTGAACGCCTCGGTGAAGACGAGCGTGCCGCCGTTGACCAGCATCGTCATAAGGCCATAGATACTGCCGCCGGCGTGGAAGAACGGCATCATGCTGAAGAACACGTCGGAACCGTCGATCCCGACGCGCCGGGAGTGCAGCGCCGCGTTGGCGACGATGCCGCCTTGTTCGAGCATCACGCCCTTCGGGAACCCGGTGCTGCCGGACGTGTACTTCACCATTGCGAGGTCGCTGCCCAGTACCTGCCGCTCCATGCGATCAGCGAGTGCCCGGGCCTGCGCAACCTTCGGATCGCGCCCGAGCGTCTCCAGTTCCGTGAGGTCGTAGGCCCAATCGTGGTGACCCCCGTCACGATGGAAGATCACAACATTGCGCAGGTCCGGAGCCCTGGCGCTGAGCAGATGCCCGGGCCTGTCCACGGTCGCCGCCTCCGGGCAGATCTCGGTGAGCATCGCGGGCATGCACAAGGTCCGGAAGCCATCGAGCAGGATCACGTGACGGGCACCGGACTGGGTGATGATGTAGGAGATCTCGGCCGGCTTCAGAAAGGTGTTGACGGGCACCGTCGCCGCACCAAGCCGCATGCAGGCGAAATGCGAGACGATCCACTCCGGCGTGTTCGTCAGCCACAACACGACACGGTCCCCGCGCCGGACACCGATGCTGGCCAGGCCGACGGACAGCGCCCGCACCCGCTCGACCAACGTGCTGTACGTCAGCCGTCGGACCTTCCCGTCGTCGGCGGCGGCGACCAGCGCAGCGTGATCCGGGACCCGTTCCGCCGACGCGACGAGCGTCTGCCACACGGTCCGCGTCCGGAGCTCGGCCAGTCCTTCGGCTAAGTCGGCTA
>NZ_CASGGV010000073.1:0-6426 GCF_949319125.1 Frankia sp. Hr75.2
AAGTCCGCCGCCGGGCACTCATTCACCGGGCCGCCCTCGCCGCCACCCGCCACGCCGCCGTCGGCTGTCCGATCCGGTGCGGATACCCGGGCGAGAACGGTGGCCAGCCCGCCGTCGCCGTCACGCCGATCGGCGCGATTCGCTCATCGTGCAGCGTCCAGGTTTCTGCCGTGCCCCGCGGCGCCGCTTGCGGCACCTTCGCTCGGTACTTCGCTGGTACCCGAGCGGTCCAGATGTCCGATCGCTCGGCGGTAAGGCTGTCCACATTTGCACTCAGTTCCGGCGTGAGCGTCATCTTTGTCCTCCTGGGTCCACCGGCGGTGCCCTCTCAATTCATCATCGGTGGGCGGCACCGTGGGGTCTTTGCGTATTCGGTCAATTCCTTCCCGTAGCAGCCAATGTCCAGCCACCGGGACCGGCCCCGGAAATACTGATCGAGACGGGGTCCCGCCGTCGCTGTCCCGTCAAACGCTCTTGTAGACGACGCCTGGACCGGCCCGCAGAACACGCAGCAGGGTCGGAACAACCTCCGGCATGGCGTCCGGTCGGGAATCGGTCGCAGTACTCGAGTACTTCTTCGGCGTAAGGCTCGAACGTGTCCGCGTCCGGCGGAAAATACCTCAGGTGTCGGCGATTCGATGAAGGATCTCGGCCAGCGCGGCCGGCTGGCTGATCATGCACATGTGTCCGGCGTCCAGGTCGATCACTGGGTTGGCGTTGACGCGGGCGGCGAAGCGTGTCTGCTTTTCGGGCGGGAGAATGGCGTCTCTGGTGGTGCGCACCCAGCTCCGGGGGATGGGTGGGCGTAGACCCGTCAGGTCGACCGGTTCGGTCGTGAGCCGCTCCGCTTCGGGAACCAAACGCTCGAGGCACCAGGCGAACCTGCCGTCGTCGAGGTCGTTGCCGAAGAACCGTTTCGCCCGCTCGGGATCCATCGTCAGCTGCCGCTCGGCCACGGACTTCTTGACGTGCGCCCTGACGTGCGATTGTAGTTCGTGCATGGTGCCGGTCCCGGACGCAGGCACCATCGCGGCGAGGAAGACGACATGGCGGACGCGGTCCCCGAGCCGGGCCACAGCTCGCGGTAGCGAGCACCCGGCGAGAGAGTGACCGACGAGCACGAATTCGTCGAGATCGGCCGCGTCGACGTCCTCGACAATGGCATCCGCACAGTCGGCAAAGGTCACCGACTCCAGGGGCGCCGGACGCCGCCCTCGTCCGGGTAGGTCGACGGCGACCACCGGCATGGCCAGCCAGGGCAGTAGAAGATCCCAGCAGCGGCTGTCAAAGCCGCCACCGTGCACAAGGACCAGCGGAGTCGTCATCAGCCCGGCCCCTCTGGAGAATGGCCTCCAGACACTCGGCGCACTCCCGTCGTTGCGCCTGCGGGCGTCGATGCCGGCGAAGCGGGGGTCGCCCGCCGTGGCGGGTTCGTCGACGGGGTGGGTGGCTCGATCACGTGGTCGTGCAGGCCAGTGAGGATCAGATCGTCCTTGTTCATGCCGCCTCCCTGCCGCCGCCGGGCCCGTGACCCGACGTCCACCCGCCGACAGCCTGGGCCCCGGGTTCCAGCACCGGGAGCCAGGGTCGCCGACCGGTGTAGGTGCGGGCGAAAGCCCCGCCCGCCGAATCACCGGAGGTGTCCGTCGGCTCATCATCGGCGGCTGGGCGATAGCCGTCTTTGCGCGCTCGGCCAGGTACTTGCTCTTTTCGGCCCGGGGATCCGGTCCCGCGCCGGCGGGAGCAGCTGCGCGGTCTGGATGCTGACGGGGTGGTTCGCCGCATCGCCTATCCCGAGGCGCCCACGCGCCGAGTAGGAGCACACCGAGGCGGGCGTGGCCCTGACACCGGTGCTCAATGCTCTCCGCGGCTGGGCGGCCGACTCCTGCCCCAGCCGGTGAGCAGGGGAACGGGTAGTCGAGGGGACACTCTCGCCGCTGTGGGTAGGAAATTGACCGAAGGCGCAAAGACATCCACAGCCCGGTCGCCGATGATGAGTCGACAGGCACTGCCGGTGGATCCAGGAGGGCAAAGATGACGCCCGCACCGGAACTGATCATCCATGCGGACAGTCATCTGACCGAGCCGCCGGACGCAACGGCGGCGGGTTCAGTCGGGGACGTGTCAGGGGCTTAACCACACCGAGGCGGTACGACAGCTGCGGGGGCACCCCCGGCGATGGAGGCTCCATGAGCACGCAGGACGCACGCCCGGCATCCGCCACGCCGACGCGTAGGCGGGGCTCGGTACGACGGACCACGACCCACGACTCGCTGCGGCCGGGCGGGCTACTCGGACCGGTCACCGTCATGGCGCGCGGTCGTGACCTGCGCACCGCGCCCGACGGCGGAAGTACCGTTCTCGGCACGGCACGCCTTGACCTGGAGGTGGGCTACCCGCAGCGGCTCGTACGGCGGATCGCCGGTGACCCGTCTCACCCGGGTCTGACGGCGCTCGTGGGGGTGGCGGTGTCTGCCGGTTTCCGGCAGGCCGTCGACGCCGCGATGCCGGGCGAGCGGACGTCGCGGTCGGTGCGGTTCCAGCTCCTCGACGATCTACCGACGGCACTGCTCGTGAGTGGTTACGCGGTACAGGCCGCCGGCGCGCACCGCTCTCGTCCCAAGCTCACGCTGCAGTATCCGGACCTCTGCGCCGGCTGGGTGGCCGGAGGCACGCTCGTGTCCGGATTCGCCGGGACCGGTAAGATCCGGGTCCACGTCGGTCCGCATGCGCCGTCGATCGACTCCGACGACCCGCTCGGCTGGCACACCTTCGACCTGCTCCCTCCGCACGGTATGCGCCGTCGTCGCCGGCTCGACGTCTGGAGGGAAGGCGAGATCGCCGCGGTGGAGTGTTTCTTCCGCGACAGTCACGTGGATGACGACGGCGTCGAGACAATCGTGCACGAGTACACGGTCCATGCCACTGTCGATCCAGCGACACGGCGGTTCCTGTCGTGCGAAGCGGACATCGGTGCCCTCCCGTGGCCGGAGTGCCCCGCAGCGGCGGCCAGCGCCACCCGCCTGGCGGGCGAGGCGGCCGAGGGCCTGCGCGGCCGGGTACGCGACACCTTTGTCGGCCCGTCCACCTGCACGCACCTCAACGACACCCTGCGCTCGCTCGAGGACGTCATGGCCCTGCTGGAACGAGTGGACGACGCGCAGGAGCAGGTCCGCACCCGACCGACAGGTGGCCTCGCCAGCTGACGCCGCCACGGGTCAGACCCGGACAGACGGATCATCCAAAGCTCCTGTGGGGTGCCAGAAGTCGGCCTGGGCCCGTGAGCTGGGCTGATGCGGCGGAGCGGACTGCCGGCATGATGGTCAGTTATGTCCATCCGCCTGCTCTATCTGATCTTCGTGCGGGTGTGTGGCTGGCTGGTTCTCCTCGGCCGTTCGTCGGCGTCGAAGGACATCGAGCTGCTGGTGCTGCGACATGAGGTCGCGGTGCTGCGCCGTACCCAGCCGAAGCCCCGGTGGGACTGGGCGGACCGGGCGGTCCTCGCCGCGCTGATCCGACTCCTACCCAGAGCGCTGCGAGCGCACCGGCTGGTCACCCCCGGCACCGTCCTGCGGTGGCACCGCCACCCGGTCACACGGGAATGGACCCACCCGCAGCGGACCGGACGGCCACCGATCAGCTCGGAGATCGCCACGCTGATCGAGCGGCTCGCGGCCGAGAACCCGACGTGGGGCTACCAGCGGATCCAGGGTGAGCTCCTCAAGCTCGGCCACCGGGTAAGCGCCTCCACGATCCGCCGGGTCCTGACGTCCCTGGGGCTGCCCCGGCACCGACACGGCAGACCGACACCACATGGCGGCAGTTCCTGCGTACGCAGGCGTCGACGATGCTGGCAGTGGACTTCTTCCACGTGGACTGCGCGGTGACGCTGCGGCGTCTGTACTGCTTCTTCGTCATAGAGGTCGGCTCCCGCACCGTCCACATCCTCGGAGTCACCGCCCACCCCGACGGACCATGGACCACCCAGCAGATCCGCAACCTTCTCATGGACCTCGGCGACCGGGCGGCCGACTTCCGGTTCCTGATCCGCGACCGCGCCGGACAATTCACCGCCTCCTTTGACGCGGTCCTCGCCGACGCCGGCATCACCACCGTCAAGATCCCACCCCGAACCCCGCGGGCAAACGCCTACGCCGAACGGTCCGTCCGCACGGTCCGAACCGAGGTCACCGACAGGATGCTGATCTTCGGCGAGCGGCACCTGCGCACCGTCCTGACCGAGTACACCGTCCACTACAACGGACGACGACCCCACCGCGGCCGTGACCTTCAACCACCACGGCCCGACCACCCCATCGCCGACCTGACAAAGAAACGGATCAAGCTCCGACCCGTCCTCGGCGGCCTGATCAACGAATACGAACGAGCCGCCTAAAAGACCAGATCAACGCCGGTGGCCGAGTTCTAACACCCCACAGGCTCTGACTGTGAGCTCTCGTGAACAGAGCCACGACGGCCTGTCTCGACCAGCCTGCTATCCGCACGAACACCAGGTCCGGTCGGTCGCCCCTGTCAGGCCTTGCGTCCCATCCCCGCACCGATGATCTTAGCGGCGAGGGTGAGCGGGTTCGGCACGTCGTCGCCGGGGTCGGGCCGCCACAACGGGTTGTACACGACACCCGGCTCCAGCAGCTCCAAGCCGTCGAAATACGTCCTGATCTCCTCGAAGGAGCGGAAGCGGCCCGTGCCGAGGTCTCCGAGCATGACCTTCTCGATCTCCGCGGTCTCGGCCCCGCCGTCGACGAAGTGGGTGAGGAAGACGTAGCTGCCCGAGGGCAGGACGTCGACGTACCGCCGGACCAGGCCACCCGGGTCCTCGTCATCGTTGAGGTGGTGGATGATCGCCACCAGCAGAAGCCCGACCGGCTGGTCGAAATCGATCAGGGCCAGAAGATCCGGATCGGCGAGCACGGAATCCGGCTCCCGCATGTCGGCAGTGATGACCGTGGTCCGGTCGTTCTCCGCCAGCAGCGCCCGACCGTGCGCCAGGACGATCGGATCGTTGTCGACGTAGACCACCGTGGACTCCGGGGCGATCGCCTGCGCCACCTGATGGGTGTTCTGCACCGTCGGCAGCCCGGCCCCGAGGTCGACGAACTGTCGGATACCCGCGTTCGTCATGTGGCGCACGCCCCGGCCGAGCACCGCCCGGTTGTAGAGCGGCACCTGCGCCCCGTTCGGGGTGAGCGCCATCAGCGTGTCGGCGATGGCCCGGTCCGCGGGGAAGTTGTCCTTGCCTCCGAGCAGGGCGTCGTAGACGCGGGCGACGCTCGGCTTGGTGGTGTCGATGTCGGCGGGCATCACCCGTCCGAGGGCATCAACGACGAGTGGCACCGAGGGCGGGTAGTGCGGGCTCTGATCGGACACGGCATCCTAAAGCGGCGAGTAGAGGCGCAAGGGGAACTACTCAGACCATATCCGGCCAGACACGGTCTGCACACAGATCGGCTGGCTTCGCCGTGCTGTCCCTCCGCGCAACGCAACTGACCGGCAGCGCCGCCGCCCGGGCGGCGAGGACGGCGGGGGCGTGCGGCTGGGAGAACTATTCGGTCGGTTTGTCGCGCGCGAACCGCAGGGAGACTTCCATGATCCCGTTGTCCTCGGTCGAGATTCCCGGGATGCTGGGGTTCGGGATGTTGTAGTCGGCGAAGGTCACCGGGATCTGGCCGACGACCTGGATCTGGTCGCCGGAGCGGCGGGCCTGCAGATCCATCGTGACGGGGTGCGGGGTGCCGTGCATCGTCAGTGTCCCGGTGGCCTTGTACGTGCGGGTCTCCTCGCCGGGCGGCACGGAGCCCAGGTCGATCGGTTCGGTCAGCGTGAACTGGGACGTCGGATAGGTCTCGACATCCATGATCCGGCCACGGAACTGGTTGTCGCGGCGGTCCCCGTCGCTGGCCACCGAGACCATCTGCACCTCGAACCGAACCTCGGTGACGTCGGTGTCCGCGATGGTCATCGACCCGGAGACGTCCGAGGTGCGTGTGGGTGCCTGAAACTCGTCCGTGAGCCCTGAGCAGGGGTTTTGGCTCACTCGACGATCCCACCCGATGATCGATAGGCCTTCCGTCGAAGACGATCGGACACCTGTACCTCTGCCTGTCGTCCAGCCGTGCTCTGCCGGCCATCAGGTGCTGTTGACCGGGACACCACCGTGTGGATGATCCTGGCCATGGCGGTTCGGCTGATCTACCTCGTCTTCTGTCGGCTGGTGGGCTGGCTGGGGTTGGTGGGCCGCAGCTCGGCGACGAAAGACGCCGAGATCCTTGTGCTCCGCCACGAACTCACCGTGCTACGCCGCCAGGTGTCCCGGCCCCGGTTCTGCTGGGCCGGCCCTCCACCCCAACGGAGATCCGCCAGCTGATCCTCCGCCTCGCCAAGAAGAACCCCGCTGGGGCTACCACC
>NZ_CASGGV010000074.1:0-6184 GCF_949319125.1 Frankia sp. Hr75.2
AGAGCCTGGAGCGGGGCGGCGTGGGGGGTGTGTGGCTGACCGGTCAGCCAGACACCGACACGGCCCTGGTAGGCGAACCACACCAACGCGTCCAGCAGTGCTCGCTGCTCGGCAGGACGCGATTCCCGCGCGGCTGGATCGACGACCAGCACCAGGTCCGCACGGCCGAACCCCGAGGCGACGGCCTGGGCGGCCCCCACCGCGCGAATATCCGGCGGAAAGCGGCTGGTCCGTGGTCGCGGTCCGCCACGCAGCGCGCGCTCGGCGAGATCGGCCAGGTACCGCGACGAGATCCCCCAGGCGTCGGCTGTCTTCGATGCGAGGTCCCGTATCGCCGCCGGCGCCGCTCCACCCGCGGACTCGATCGCCTCGCTCTCGGGCAGCCAGGCGGGCAGCATCGCCATCGCCACCGTCTCCAACTCGTCGAGCAGCGCTTGCTGGTGGGCGGGCATGGATGGGAGCACGGGTGGGCGGTAGGCGACGGCGGCGGGCGCGTCATCCGGCAGCGGGTCGAGTGCGCGACGCACAGCGGCGTCCGTCGTTCCCTTGAGCCAGGTCAACCGCGAGGTCGGCAACGCGGCCCAGGATGCGGCAGAAACTGCGATCGTGCCGACCGGCCAGGACGGTGCCGCCATCGCACGGCCGCCGGCGGTCGGACCAGGAGAACTCGCCTCACCAGTGGGCGGTGGCGGTGGCGGTGAGGACGGTGTTGATGGCGGAGCGTGCGGATCCCCGGCCGGCCCGCCGGAATGCGTGGTGGTCAGCCGGGCCCGCGAGGTACGCGCGCCGCCGCGGGCCTGGGCGGCCGGACGCCGCGCCTCACAGGTCTCGGACGCTTCCCGCCGGGCGAGCGCGACGCCGGGCCGGGCCGGGCGGGCTGGCGGAGAGGTGGAGACGCCAGCGTCCCGCACGGCGGGGTTCGGCACCGGCGTGACGAACCGGTCCGGTCTGTCGGTCCTGCTCAGAAGGTCAGCCGGATTGGGAACACTGGCCGGGCTGCGCGCGCCAGCCGGCCTCGGAGTGATGGTGGGGAAGGCTGGCGCGGGTCGAGCCGCGGAGGCGGCCGGCGTCTGACGGGGGAATGCCGGCTCGGCGGTGGGCTTGGCACGGCCGTCCAGGGCATGGCGGACGAGCTGCAGCAAGGTGTCCCGGGCCGACTCAGGGGAGACGTCGAACAGGTCGATCGGGGCCAGGCGAGCCAGCAGGCCCGGCGCCTCGCACTCCTCGACGCGGACGGGCAGCAGGCGCCGGTCGGATCCGGACGGATTCGCCGCGATGGCCGCCTGCCATTCGGGCGCGTCGTCAAGACACCGCAGGTAGGCCGCGGAGAGCACGAGAATCGTGCGTCTCGAGCCCACGATGCCCGCCTGAATATGCGAACTCCAGTTCGATCCCGGCACGGAATCCCACGCCTTGATCAGGACTCGATAATTCGCGGACTCCAGCTGCCAGGCGACCCACTCGGCCCAGGCGCGGTCCGACGCGGCATAGGAGAGTAAGAAGTCCCACCGGCCCTCTGACGACACAAGGTCTACCCCCGTCCGGGCCCGCCCCCGTATGCCGGCCCGCGCCGCGATTATTACATCGGCGACAGAGGGCGCCGCTCTGGTGGTTCGTCATGTGCGTGCAGTGCGAGATGCCTGCGGGACCGGTGGAGTTCGACGGGCGAGCGAGGTGAGTCCACATCATCTGGAAAACGTCAGGACAACGCGGCTCGCGGTCTCTCCGGCAATAGAGGCTCTACCGGGCGGCGCGAATCCGCGTTCGACTGCCGGATGACAGTGCCGCTCGTGGTTCACCGGACATCGTCCCTGGTCAGAGGCCGAACGGAGCGCAAGAATGAGGATCTCACTTCGGAGCGGTGGTCCGCCCGCGCGCGGTACAAGTGGATCGCGCAGACCGCGGCCTGCAGGAGACCCACCCGCGGGACCCTCGGCGCGGAGTGTTCTGATTGTGCCCGATGTGGCGGAGTTGCCGGTCGGATCCGTCCGCCGCCTCGCCGGGGAGGCCCCGGTTCCGGGTCTGACGGATGACACCAGCGTCGCGCGACGCAGAACCTGACCCGTGCGGTCGTGGCTGCCTGGGGCGTGCTGCGGGTGTGACCGTCAACCTTCGTGACAGCCGGATCACCAAGGCGCTGGCGCTACGGTGCCGTCCAGTTGTCCATCTGTGGCCCGGTGGCTCGCGGCGACGACATCGACGAAGCAGACGTTGACCTGCTGTACGTGCGGACGCCCGACTCGAGCATCGAGTGCGAGATCGTCGACTCGATTGAGGTCGCGGTCACTGCCGATGAAAGCGGGCAGCGTCGGCAGCAGTCCGCGGGACCGCAGAGGGCGTTTACATCACGACCGGCATGCCGCCGTCACCCTCGGTGTGGCCGTTGATAGTTTAGCCGGATGAGGCGGCCAGCTCGAAACAGCGAGATCGAGGACAGCAGGTCGGCCTTGATGCCGCGGGCGCGCTGCCCAGCCGTGCGCTCGTCATAAAGGAGCCAGTCCTCCAGCAGCGCCGGTAGCGAGAACTGGAGCTGAAAAGCCCGGGAACCGTCAGCGGGCACGATTATCCAGTCGCCGGTGACCTCGCGTCGGGTCACGAACTGGATGCTCACGCCGATTTCGGGCCCATTGTGTGCGACGTAGGTGTCGAGCGCGGCGAGGTCAGCAGGCCGCAGAGCCAGCACAAAAGGTGCGGACGGAAACGCGAAGACCAGATTCTCGCCCAGCTGCCCGACAGACTCGGCGGCAAGGAAGGCCAGGCGATCTCGGGGAAGAGCTTCAGCCTCTCGCCGTGCCGGGTTCAGTTCTTCTGCCCGTAGGGCTCGACGCGCACGCCTCTCGAAGCCGAACCAGTCATTGGGGTTCTCCGTGCTGATCTCGTCGGACTCCACATTGGTCCATGTGTCGAAGGCCAGCCTGAGAGCGGTACGGACCTGTCCGGTGGGCAACGGCGAAACCCGCGTATCTCCGGCAAGCTCGTAGACTCTCCGTGCGGTGTGGTCGACGGCGCTCAGCAACCTGGAAAAACCCGGGCTCGACAGGTCCACAAGGGAGATCTGCTGGGCGAGCGCGAACTGCTGGGCGGGCTTGGTGAAGCCGGAGGTGGAGAATAGGGCGTACCGGTAGTGGTAGCGTCGCATCGGGATCGCGCGTGAGCCCGCCGACGCCGTCGAGTGATGCTCGTTGACGTCGTGGATGACTCCATGTGCATTCCGCACGTCACCTAGACCCGTCTTCGCGGTACGATATTTCGCCTCGACGAAGATACGTAGAGGTAGCGAGAACGGAACCGGCAAGGTCAACTCGCCGAGCACATCGGCCTGGTGATCCGTGCCACGACCGCGTACGAGGAGCCCGTGTGCGCCCCGTTTCAGTGCCTCGGGGTCCTGCAGCTCGGATACCAGCAGGCGGTACCCACTCTCGTAAAGGAGCCGAGCCAACACCTCCTCCAGGATATAGCCCCGCAGCTGCTCCAGGCTGGTCATAGCACCGCTTCCTGGTGGGCCCGGCACTGAAGATCTCGGCGTCCCACCCGCTCGATCGTGTCAAGTTCGGCTCTGAAGTCGTCGATGAGGTGGCGGCCGGTTTCATGCTGCCGATCGCATCCAGCGCGCGGCCCGGGCAAGCACAGCTTCCTCGACGGTCCCGTACGACTGGGTCATCGAGCCGCCGCCTCGGGCAGCTTCGACGTTCTCCGGGGTAGGTGTGGCGGCGGGGCCCCGTCAGGCAGCAGCGGCCCCGTGGTCGTGGGGCGGGCCGGGGCTTCGCCGCACATTGACTTCTACGTGTCCTACGCGGACGCGGACCGAGGCTGGGCGGAACGGATCGCATCCGGGCCGGAGGAAGTCAACCATCGGATGATCTTAAAGGAATGGGACTTCACCACGGGATCGCATTGTGGCCGGGAGATGCACCGTGTCGCGACGGTGGCGCAGCCGACGGTCACGGTGCTCTCGGATGCCTACGTGACCTGCATCTTCGGGGAGGCCGAATGGCAGGCTGCCTGACGCGCGGACCCTTCGGGTGCCAATCGGGAAGGTGTCGCCGGTGTGGGTGAAGGGTATTCGGAACGGGGCGGAGCAAGCCGGAGTCGTCGGCGTCCGTCGACCACGGTGCTGGTCCACGGGGCCGCCAGGCCTGCGGAGTGGGGGTGTTCATGCAGGCCGGTCAATGGCCCCGCGTCAGGACTCCAGGAGGCTCCGCAGGCGTCCAAGGTCCGCACGCACGAGCGCCGCGTCCCGATCGAAATCGCCATCCGCCACGCCGGGCAGCTGGTAGAGCGTGAAGACGACCTCGCTGCCCGCACTGTTGCGCAGTACTCGGAGCGGGTTGTGAACCACCGTTCCGTCCGGGAGCGTCACATCGTGGTCAAGCACACCGTGCTGCACCGGACCCGTGAAGGAGACTTCGACCGTTCCCATCGGTGAATCCGTCACCCAGCGCCCTTCCTCGAGCCGGATGCCGTTGCTCAGGCCCGCCGCCCACCGGGGAAGGTTCTCCGGGTTCCCGGCGAAGGCGGCGACTGCCTCGGGGGCGCGTTCGATGGGCTGTGAGATGTGCAGCGCTCGCCACGTCATTCGACCAGGCTACGAGGAGCCGCGGCACACGCGAGGGAGGGGAAGACGCCGTCGACGGAGTGCGGCCTCTTCAGTGGCCACCCTGACGGCCTCACACTGAGTCATGTTCGACTCGGCACTAGCGTTCGGGGAACAGTTCGGCTGCGTTGGCCGCCGCGGTCGCTTTGAGCGCAGGTGCGTCGCGGGCGAGGATGTACCCGGCTGTCACGGCTTCGTCGGCGGCGTGGTCGTAGGCAGCGAGGTAGGCCTGGCGGTCGGGGTAGAGGGTCCGCAGTCGGGTGGTCGGGAAGGCTGACATCGTTCCGAACAGGGAATCCATCAGGGAGGCGCCCGGGACGGTACCGCTGTAGGTCGCGACGGGAACCTCGAGTTCCGGCATCCGGATACCGCCGAGGGCGTTGCCGTAGGTGTCCCGCTCGATGCGCGGCGGGTTTCCGGCGAAGGCGATGCGGGGCAGTGACGGCGGCGGGGCTCCGCCTGAGGCCCACCTCACCAGGTCCGCGCTGGCGGCGGACACGACCGGCTGCCAGTTGAGCGAGTTCGGAGCCGCCGTCGCGCCGACTGCGCCCGAGGTCGACCCGAGGGCGGCCGCGGGCAGGGTGAGGCCGTCGCGGGTGAAGAGTTTGACCACGTCGCCGATGGTGTCGGAACCGCCCCCGGCATGGGCGGCACCCGCGATCTCCCAGAATCGGAACGTGGCCGAGTCCGGTTGACGCGCCGGGTGGATCGACTCCGCCTCGGTCTCCGTGCTCACGAGGATCGACGGGATGCCGAGGTCATCGCGGATTCGCGTGGGCGGCCGGGTGAGCGATGCGGCGGCGTCGTCGGCTTCCGCGGCTATCTGGAAATCGGCCGCGCGCCCGAAGCTGGTGATCAACAGGGCGCCGTCGAGTGCCTTGCTCAGGGGCTGGACGCCGTTGAGGTAGGAGGTCAGGCGGAAGCCGGACTGGGATGCGCCGGTGCCGAACACGTGCTTGACGTCAAATCCTGCCATCGGGTCGACCGGCAGCTCTCCACGCTCGCGCCCGACGAGGAGCGCGGCCTTCGTGAAGATGTCGTAGGAGAAGTTGTCGCCGGGATGGATCAAAGATCCGTAACGATGCGGGTCCCAGTTCCGCAGGCCGTTTCCTTCGGCCCCGGGAACTCCGTCGAGGCCGACCTTCTGAGCCGACACGTAAACGGTGGCGTCGCCGTCGCGCACGCTCTCGTGGGTGAAACTGCCGATCTCGAATCCGGCCGTCACATTGAGCCAGGACAGCCAGACGGTGCCGCTGAACTTCCTGGGCTCGCTGGGACGGATCACGAGAATCCGCGTCCTGAACGGTGCCGTGGCGGCCGGCCGCAACGTCCAGCGGCCATCCGTACCGAGCTGCGTGCCCGGCGCCGGGGCGTAGGAGGTGGCGTTGCCGTCGAGGATGAACTCCTGGGCGGTGTAGCCATAGCTGGCGAGGTCGAACACCGGGAGCGAGAAGGGGTTCGGACGGTCGCCATTGGTCGTCGGTCCCGTGACGGTCGTCCCGGTGCGCCTCGCCGCGTTGACGGTCGGCGTCGCTGTCTGGGTGGGCGTGTCTCCGCCAACGTCGTCAGCGCAGGCCGCGACACTGGTCA
>NZ_CASGGV010000075.1:0-6072 GCF_949319125.1 Frankia sp. Hr75.2
CCCCGCCGCGGCCGGGGGGGCCCCCCCCGGGCCTCGGCGGTGCGAACCTCAGCTCGAGCGCGGAGCGGGAACCTCCAGCACGAGGGCGCTCGCCATGCCCCCGCCCGCGCACATCGCCGACACCGCCACTCCGCCGCCGCGGCGGCGCAGCTCGTGGATCAGCGTGATGATCTGCCGCGCGCCGGTCGTCGCGATCGGGTGCCCGAGGCTGCAGCCGCTGCCCAGGAAGTTGACGCGGCTGTCGTCGATCTCCAGGAGCTTGGACGCCGCGACCGCCACGGACGCGAACGCCTCGTTGATCTCCCACAGGTCGACGTCGGCCACGGTGAGGCCGGCGCGCTTGAGGGCCTTCGGGATCGCCAGCGTGGGGGCGATGCCGGTCTCGGCCGGGGGCACCCCGACCGACGCCCAGGCGCGGACGATGCCCAGCGGCTCCAGGCCGTGCTCCGCGGCGTAGCCGCCGTCAGTGATGACCATGGCGGCGGCGCCGTCGTTCGCACCCGCCGCGTTGCCGGCCGTGATGCTGAAGCCCTCGATCTCGGGGTGCAGCGGCTTGAGCGAGGCCAGCTTCTCCAGGCTGGTGGAGCGCCGCGGGTGCTCGTCCACGGCGAAGGTGAAGCTCGTGCCGTCCCGCCGGGGCACCTCGATCGGGAAGATCTCGTCGGTGAAGCTGCCCGCGTCGATGCCGGCGATGGCCCGCTGGTGCGAGCGCAGCGCCCACGCGTCCATCTCCTCGCGGCTGACGCCGGCCTTGACGGCCGCGTTCCACCCGACGGTGATGGACATGTCGAAGTTCGGGGCCTCGGCGGTGTTCCGGTGGGTCGGGGAGTACCAGTCCTCGACCTCGTCGGTGCCGGGCCGGCGCCGCTTCGCCCGTGGCGAGGTGGAGGAGGAGTTCGTCCCGCCCGCGACGACGACACGGTCCATCCCGGAGATGATCGAGGCGGCGGCGGTCTGCACCGCGACGAGCCCCGACGCGCAGTGCCGGTTGTGCGCGACGCCGGCGGCGTTCGCGAAACCAGCCTCGATGGCCGCGTAACGCGCGATGTCGCCGCCACCGTAAAGCGATTCACCCAGGACGACGTCATCAATGTCCGCGCTGTCGATACCGGACCGCCGAACTGCCTCCGCGACGGCCTGCGTACCCAGCTCGAAAGCGTCGACGTCGACGAGGGAACCCTTGCCCGCGGTGCCGATCGCCGTCCGTGCGGTCGAGACGATTACCGCTTCATGCTCCGACAAGTTCGCTCCTCTGATGGGTACCACGAACCTCGCATGGCCGGAGCACACGTCCCGCCGCTGTGAGGTGCCTCATATTACTGAGGTCGACGTCGGAGTCAAGGCATGCAAAGACTCGCGACGTCGACCCACCTCGAGCCCTGCAGGTGAAGGAGTCCGGGCCGAAATCGACGCCAGCGCCGGCGTTGACAGAAATCCGGCGCCCACCATCGAAGTCTCCCGTTCCGCGACCACATCCTCACCCTGCGTCGCCGGGCGAGGGGCGGTCAGCGACGCCCGGCACGCGCTGCCTGATCCAGGACGCCGGTCGCTCACCGCCACCATGCGAAATTCTCTCAGAAGGGGCTCGAAGGTGTCGACACATGTGTTATCGCCTGGCGAGAGGCCCGGATCCCCCTGGGGAGAACACCTGGCCCACCGCGTCGCGCCCTGAACGGGGAGGACCGGGCCGCCCGGGGACCACTGGTCCCGGGGCGGCCCGGTCGATCACGACGACCGGGGGTGGATCACGCCTCGGCTCACAGGTGACGGCTGCCAGAGGCCGCCATCGCCCTGATCATGTTGTCCTGGACGAAGGACGCCACGAGAGCGCCCCCGCCGCGGTACGCGCTGCCCTGGCCGTAGCTGCGGCCGTGCCCCGCGTACGGGCTGCGGTGCGACAGCAGCACCCATTCCGACGCCGGTCCGGGCTGGTGGAAGGTGATCGTGTGGCTGAGCACCCCGGTCGACAGCGACACGTGGGCCAGCGCCTGGCCGACACCGGGGTGCGGCCGCATCGCGGTCCCGATGAGGAAGCTGTCAGTGGACAACGCCAACAGCGCCTGCGAGGTCACCAGGTCATCGGGCGCCCCGGGCCAGCGGATCCAGACGTCGAGCTCGGGCGGGCCCACCGCGTCGGGGTCGCTGATGTCCACGTCGCCGACGACGCGCACCTGCCAGCCGCCGGAGCCGTTCGCCGCGCCCGCCGTGCCGTTCGCGCCCTCGGCGCCCGCCGGCTCGGTCGGCGGGACAGGAGGCGGCGCCGGGTGGGTCTCGGCGTAGCTGATGAAGTCGGGCTCGTCGCCGGTGAGCAGCACCTGCGACTGCACGCAGAGCCGCCCGCCCTGGCTGATCGACACCGCGCTGGCCGCCAGGCTCCGCCCGGAGTGCTGGCGGGTCACCGCGATGTCGAGCGGCGTGTCCGGCCGCGCCGCCCGCGCGAACACGGTGTGCAGGGTCTTGACCTTCTTGCCCTCCTGGCCGACCAGCGCCGCCACCAGGGACTGCGCCAGGAGCTGCCCGCCGTGCGCCACCGGGCCGCCGAGCTGGATGCTGCCGGCGCGGTAGCGATCGGTGTCGACCGTTTCGAGCTCGAGGGACGCGAGGACCGAGTCGAGGGAGAACATCGTCTACCGGGGGCCGAAGCGCAGAGCGCCGTCGAGGCGGATGTTCTCGCCGTTGAGATAGGAGTTGCGGGCGATCGACTCGACCAGCAGCGCGAACTCCTCGGGCTTGCCGAGCCGGCGCGGGAAGATGATGTCCTGGACGAACTTCTCCCGCATCTGCTCCGGCACGCCCATCATCCGCGGGGTCCCCATGGTCCCCGGCGCGATGGCGCAGACCCGCACGCCGATCGGGGCCAGGTCACGGGCCATCGGCAGGGTCATGCCGAGGATGGCCGCCTTGGCCGCGCTGTAGGAGACCTGGCCGATCTGGCCCTCGATCCCGGCGATCGAGGCCGTGTTCACCACGACCCCCCGCGCGCCGTCCTCGTCCGGCTCGTTGCCGGCCATCGCGGCGGCGGCCAGCCGGGTCACGTTGAAGGTGCCGAACGCGTTCATCTCCATGGTCTTGATGAACGCCGGCTTGTCGTGCGGCGTCGCGTCGCGCCCGACGGTGCGCCCGGCTCCCTTGACGCCACCGCCGGCCACGTTCGCGACGACGGACAGCGGGCCGCCCGCCTGCGCGGCCTCGATCGCGGCCTGCACGTCCTCGTCGCTGTTGACGTCACCACCGACGGCGGAGGCCGAGTCACCGAGCTCCTTGGCCAGGGTTGCCGCGGCCGTGTCGTCCTGGTCGAAGATCACGACGTGCATGCCGACCTCGGCCAGGTGGCGCACCGTCGCGGCGCCGAGGCCGCCGGCACCGCCCGTCACTATCGCTGAACGTCCGTTCAGGTCCAACGGTCATCACCTTTCGTCGACGCGGAACTGACAACTCTGTCCACCGGCCGGCCGTTCACTGCCGGTCCGGTCTTTCTACCGCCGGGCCGACGACCGCTCTGTCTGCTGATCGCCAGCCGGCCCCCTGCTGACGGTGTTACCCGGCAGCGCCCGCGGATGGCGCGGGCACAGCCCGGCCGACCGCCCGTGGCGGGCAACCCGGCTGCCGGTTTCGCGGATGTCTCGAGGTTCCCTGGGTGGGGCGCCGCGGGCCGTCTCCCCCGTCCCGGACGGGTTGCGCACGTCACCTGAGGACTTGTCCCAGCATGGCCGTAACAGGTCCGCACTGTCGACCGCTCCGCGACGGGGCACACCCGCCGGCCCCTGCCGGGCAGGGCCAGGCCGAGCAGGGGCCGAAACGTCAGACCGGGACGGCGATTCCGGTGAGACGGGCGAGGTTCTCGCCCATGATCTTCCTGACGTCCTCCTCCGGCATGCCGGCCGGCAGGTGGTCGACGTAGCTGCACGGCTCGGCGAGGCCCTCCGGGTGCGGATAGTCAGAGCCGAAGAGGACGTGGTCCACACCGATGGCCTCGACGAGCTTCTCGATGTTGTCCTCGTGGAACGGGCTGATGTAGATGTTGCGCCGGAACGCCTCCACCGGGTCCTCGTCGAAACCGTGCGGCATCTTCGTGTAGGCGTCGGCGAGGTGCTCGAGCAGCGGCACCACCCAGTCCCCGCCGGCCTCGATCGAGGCGACCCGCAGCTTCGGGAACCTGGCGAAGACGCCGCCGCAGACGAACGCCGTCATCGAGTCCTCGGCCGGTCGGTGCCCCATCGTGACCATGCGGAACGGGTCCGGGCGGAACGGCAGCATCTCCTGCGGGCCGGTCCAGTCACTCTGGTACCGCGAGTAGCCGCTGTCGGAGGAGTGCATCGCCACCAGGATGTCGGCGTCCACCACCGCCTGCCAGAACGGGTCGAACTCGGGGAGCGCGAACGAGCGCGAGCCGCGCAGGCCCGGCACCGGCGCCGGGCGGATCAGGACGGCCCGCGCGCCGCGCTCGGCCGCCCACTCCAGCTCCGCGATCGCCTTCTCGACGATGGGCAGGGTGATCACCGGAGTGGTGAAGATGCGGTTCTCGTAGTTGAACGACCAGACCTCGTGAATCCACTCGTTGAGCGAGTGGACCACGGCATGGGTCAGGTCCGGGTCGTCCCGCATGCGCTCCTCGAGGAGGCTCGCGAGCGTCGGGAACATCAGCGCACGGTCGACGCCGAGCTCGTCCATGAGCTGGATGCGCGGCGCCGGCTCACGGAACGCCGGAATGCTGCGCATCGGGTCCCCGACGATCTCGCGGTAGGACTTCCCCTCGGGGTTCCCGACACGGAAGTACTCCTCCTGAGCGCCGGGCCGTGCCACCACGTCGAACGTCGGATTCGGGATGTAATCGCTGATCTGGCCACGGATTGCGATCTTCGTCCGGCCCCGGACCTCGACATAGTCGACGGCGCCGCGGTAACGGTCCGGGAGATGCCGGGTGAAGGCGTCGCGTGTCTCGTAGAGATGGTTGTCCGCGTCGAACACCGGGAAGGTCAGTCTCTTGGCCATGTCAGCATGCTAGTCAGTATTGATACTGACGTCAATATTGGTTTGTGGGGTGGGCCGGAGCCGGGCGGGGCACGGCGTGCCGGGTCAGGGCACGACCAGGTCCGGACATGACGAAGCCTCCGCCCTGCGGAGGGCGGAGGCTTCGTCTACTGCTGGTGGCGGTGCCGGGTTACTGGCCGGTCCAGCGCGGCGGGCGCTTCTCGGCGAACGCCACGGCACCCTCCTTGGCATCCGCCGAGGTGCGCACCACCGCGACGTACTCCTCCTGGCGCTCGAACGCCTCCTCGAGCGGCCAGTCGACCGATCGTGACAGCACCTGCTTGGAGGCCGCGAGCGCCAGCGGCGCGTTCGCGGAGATCTCCTCGGCGAGCTCGAGCGCGACCCCGAGCGCCGCGCCCGGCTCGGTGAGCCGGTTGACGAGGTGGACCTCGGCCGCCTCGGTCGCCGGCCACATCCGGCCGGTCAGGACGAGCTCCATCGCCAGGTGGTAGGGGATGCGGCGCTGCAGCCGCAGCAGTCCGCCGGCCGCCGCCGCCAGGCCGCGCTTCACCTCGGGCAGGCCGAACTTGGCGTCCCGCGCGGCGACGATCAGGTCGCAGGAGAGCACGATCTCGAACCCGCCGGCGAGCGCGTAGCCCTCGACCGCTGCGATCAGCGGCTTGCGGGGAGGCTGGCGGACCAGCCCGGCGAAGCCGCGCCCGGGCACGATCGGACGCTCGCCGCGGGCGAAGCCCTTCAGGTCCATCCCGGCGCAGAACGTCTTGTTCGCGCCGGTGATGATGCCGATGCTCAGGTCGTCACGGGCGTCGAGCTGCTCGAGCGCGGCCGCGATCGCGGTCGCCAGGCTCAGCGACATGGCGTTGCGCGCCGCCGGCCGGTTCATGGTGAGGACGAGCACCCGGCCGTGCTCGGTCAGGACGAGCTCGTCGGACGCGCCGGGAGGGGCGTCCTGCAGGGAGCCGTCCGGACGGGAGGTCTGCAGATCAGCCATGATGCTCTCTCTGGTGATCGGGTCAGGGGCCGCGGAGTCGGTCGCCGCGGCAGCGGACGGACGGGGTGGGTCAGGAGGTCCGGGGCTCG
>NZ_CASGGV010000076.1:0-6018 GCF_949319125.1 Frankia sp. Hr75.2
TGCTCGGTGAACGCCACCGAGGGCAGCCCGAGCTCGAGTGCACGTAGACAGGTGTCCTCCATCGATCCCGCTGCTGCATCCCAGGACCACTGGCTGTGCACATGACTGTCCGGTGGCAGCATGGCCTTCTCCTCCTTCGATCATTGCGATGAGGCGCCCAGCTACCTGGGGGTCGGCCTCCGTCTGTCATGGTCGCCGGGGGTGTATTCGAGGGCTGCGTCCGGATCGTCGACATCGGGGAACGGGCTGCGCCAGAGGGCCTCGACGCGCTCCTCGCCGAGGCGCGGCAGGCCTGATCGGCTGTTGCTCGGGCACGCTCGGCGGCGTGAACCCTGGTGACGGGATGGTTTCTCTGCGGCGCATCGGGATCGGGGCGCGCGTAAGACTGGCTGTGGTCGCGTGCCGGTCGAGCGGGAGCGGGGAGATCGTGAAGATCGTTGTTCCGGGTGGGACGGGGCATCTGGGGTTACTGCTCGCGGGTGCGTTCGGGAGTGCGGGGCATGAGGTGGTTGTCCTCAGCCGGCACGCCGATATTCAGGTGCCCGGTGCGCGGACGGAGTGTTGGGATGGTCGGACCGAGGGCGCATGGGTGGCCGAGGTGGATGGCGCCGACGCGGTGGTCAACCTGGCTGGGCGCAGTGTGAACTGCCGGTACACCCGGGCGAATCTGGCGGAGATGATGGCGTCGCGGGTGGATTCCGCGGCTGTGGTGGGGGCGGCGATCGCGGGGGCGGCTCGTCCGCCGCGGGTGTGGTTGCAGATGAGCACCGCCACGATCTACGCGCACAGCTTTGACCGGGCCCATGACGAGGTGTCGGGGATTGTCGGCGGCGGCGAGGAGGGTGTGCCGGCGTACTGGGCGTTCAGTGTTGACATTGCCCGGCGGTGGGAAGCCGCGCAGGCGGAGGCGGCGACGCCGGATACCCGCCGGGTGGCGCTACGGACGAGCATTGTGATGGCGCCGGGCCGGGGTGGTGCGTTTGACGTGCTGTGGCGGATGTCCCGGCTGGGTCTGGGTGGGCCGGTCGCCGGGGGCCGGCAGTACATGTCGTGGATTCACGACCGTGATTTCGTCCGGGCGGTCGTGTTCCTGGTGGAGTGTGACGATCTGGTGGGGCCGGTGAATCTGGCGTCGCCGAACCCGTTGCCGTACCGGGAGTTCGTCGCGGGTCTGCGGGCGGCGGTGGGGGTGCGGGTGGGGTTGCCGGCGACGGCGTGGATGGCCGAGGTGGGTGCGTTCGTGATGCGTAGCGACACTGAGCTGCTTCTGAAGAGCCGGCGGGTGGTGCCGGGCCGGCTGCTTGGGGCGGGGTTCGTGTTCGATCTACCCGAGTGGTCGGAGGCCGCCCGTGATCTGGTGGCGCGTAGTCGGAGGCCTTCCAGGCGGGCGTCGGGCTAGTGACGGGACGGGACGGGACGGGACGGGTGCAGGGTTCTCTGACGATCGCTGTCGCGCAGCCTCCGCGCACTTCGCTGGATGGCGATCTGGGCCGGACGGCAGCGTGCTCGCCGACGCTCGGATCAGGGGCCTCGTCACCCGGGCCAGCGCAGAACGCGGGGAGTTTCTGGACGTTCGTGGTCGATCAGCACGTCGGCGTGGTCCCGGGGCGCGGCGGAGGCCTGGTAGAGCTTTTGGCCGGGCAGATAGCGCGCCTTGTAGCGTTCGCGGACCGCGTCGGGTGAGCCGAACAGGGCGACGTCGCGGCGCAGCGCGCGGCGCAGCGATTCGGCGGGGCTGATCTGGAGGAACACGGCGAGGTCCCAACAGCCGCGTAGTTCGTGGCGGAGGAGGAAGACGCCGTCGACGATGAGCACCGCGTTGCCGGCTGCCTCGCGGGTGGGGCTGTCGAGCGGGGAGTCGCTGCGATGGTCGAACGCCGCCGTGCGGTAGCGCCGGTCGCCGTCTGGGCTGAGCGGGTCGATCAGGAGATGCCGTAGAGCGGGGTAGTCGAACGCGTCGAGGAAGTAACCCTCCGGGGACAGCGACCCGCGGCGGCGGCGCACGGCCTGGGGCTGGTGGAAGCCGTCGACGCTGGCGCGGATGACGGGACGGCCCCGGTCAGCGAGCGTGCCGGCGAGCTCGTCCGCCAGGGTCGTCTTGCCGGCGGCGTCCGGGCCGTCGATCGCAACACGTAGCACCCGGTCCGGGCATGTGCCTGCCAGCAGGCCGATGAGCGCGTCCACGACGTGGTCACGGGACGGTACCGAAACAGGATCGGTGATCATGTGATGTGACGGTAGCGAGGAAGTTCCTGGTCATCGACTGTGCTCGCCCGGGGCGTAGTGGGTCCAGGTTTCGCCGGCGTCGGCGCGGTGCCGGTGGGCGGCGGCCGGGATGGATCGGTGATGGCCTCGTCGATGGTGTGCCGGGCGATGTGGGCGAGTGTGGGGTTGCTGTCCTGGTAGTAGGGCAGGGCGATGAGTCCGAAGGACAGCGCCCAGCCACGGCCCCGTGCCCAGGTCGCGTCATCGGCTCCGATCGTGCTCCGGAACGCCTCGCGGCTTTCGGTGGACAGCAGCGTCCAGGCGGCCATTACGTCGCAGGCCGGATCTCCCACGCCCAGGCCGCCGAAGTCGATGACGGCATGCAGCCGGCCGCCCCGGGTGAGCAGATTCCCGGGGAGAAGGTCGCCGTGGATCCATACCGGCGTTCCCTGCCAGCGGGGCGCGTGCACGGCCGTGTCCCACGCGGCGGTCGCCGCTGCGGTGTCGAGGGTGGCCCGCAGGGAGTGGATGGCGGCCCGGGTGGCCGCGTCCCGCCGGGCGAGCGGGGCGCCACGGAAGAAGTTGTGCGTCCCGGGAGGTGGTCCCCCCGTGGGGTCGACCTGTTGCAGGGCTGCGACGAAGTTTCCCAGTTCGATGGCCATGCGGTGTAGGTCAACGGCAGGTTCGGCGAGCAGGTCCTCGCCCTCCAGCCACTGGTGGACCGACCAGGGCCACGGGTAGCCCTCGCCGGGTGTGCCCGTCCCGAGTGGGACCGGGATGTCCAGTGGCAGCAGCGGCGCGAGCTGCGGCAGCCACCGGTGCTCCTTGTCCACCTGCCCGGCCGCTGCGGGGATGCGGGGCAGCCGTACTGCCAGGTCCACGCCGAGACGGTAGATCGCGTTGTCAGTGCCTGCGGAGCGGACCGGTTCGAGGGGAAGGCCCGCCCACTCGGGGAACTGCGCGGCGATCAACCGGCCCACCAGCGAGGTGTCGATGACGACCTCGCTGGCGTGCATCTTCCGGTCGGACTCGGACATGGTGCCTCCGGGCTGCGAACCAGGTGTGGTCGACGGTGACGTGGAGACGAATCAGACCGCATCCGCTACCGGAGGAGGCTTGGTGTGCCAGTGGCGGGGCCGGCTCAGCGTTGCGGGGATGGTGGTGTCGAGGTTGCCGTGCGCGGAGTCGAGCTGTGTCTGGGTCAGGAAGAGGGTGTCGGCGAGGCGTGTGCCGCGCAGGTTCGCGGCGCGTAGGTCGGCGCCGGTCACATCGGCTGTGGTCAGGTCTGCGTTGCGCAGGTCGGCGCCGATGAGTCGTGCTCCGCGCAGGTTGGCCCCGTTCAGGTCGGTGCGTCGCAGGTTGGCGCCGGTGAGGTCAGCGCCGCGGTACTGCGGCCGGCGCCGGCCCGCCCGTGCGCGTGCCAGGTCGCTTGCCTGTTGCAGGAGCAGGTTGACGTCATGGCGGTGGCGGGTGATGTCCAGTGCGGTGAGTTGCTCTGGGGTGGCGTGGGTGAGTCGTCGGGTCTGGTCGCGGGCGGCGGCCAGCTCGGGGTGTATCGGCTGGGCCGGCCCGAGGTCGAGTGCGGCGGTCAGGTACCAGAGCAGTTCGTGCAGTTGGCGCATGACGGGGAAGACAGCGAACATCTGTCGGGCGAGGCGGGGGGTGTGCCGCCAGTCCTGTCCGTCGAAGGTGACCTGGCTGACGTGTTGTCCCGCACCGAAGCAGTCGAAGACGGCGCATCCGGTGAAGCCGCGGTCGCGTAGCTGGCCGTGGACGCCGCAGCGGTTGTCCTTCTGCAGGTTGGGGCAGGGCTGCCCGGCCTTCTTGTCGATGGCGAAGTCCGCGGAGGCGGCGAAGGCCGGTGCCACGCAGCACAGGCCGAAGCAGTTCCCGCAGTCGCCGCGCAGCGGATCGGGTAGGGCCACGGCGACCATGATGAACCGTCCGTTGCCGCGGGCGGCCGGGAGCCGGCGTCGCCGCGGGCGGCGGGCGCGTTACCGGCGGGGAGATCTCCCGAGCTGACAGTGGTGGTGGGTGTCATGGACACGCCTGGCGGGCGGCCCCCCGATCAGTTCACCTCAGTTCACCCGGCGGTGGGATCTCGCGTTCGCCGACGGTGCCGGCCTGCGTCAGGCGCAGTGTCGGGGGGCGCGGCGAGGGCTCCTGCATGCGGGAAACCTAGCGGGCACGATGTGTCGGCATGACCGCACCCGTTCTCCTGATCACCGGCGCCTCTTCCGGCATTGGCGCTGCGACCGCACGCCTGGCCGCGGGTATGGGCTGGTCGCTCGTGCTGGCCGCCCGGTCCCGCTCCGCGTTGCGCGCTCTCGCCGCGGACCTCGGCGGCCCAGCCAAGGCCGTGGTGGCGCCCTGTGACGTGCAGGACTGGGCTCAGGTCGCCGCCCTCCCCGCCTGCTCCGAGGATGCGTTCGGCCGGCTCGACGCGGTGTTCGCCAACGCCGGGGTGTTCACTCCCACCTCGTTCCTGCACGCCACCGGCTCCCCGGAGCAGTGGCGCGAGATGGTGCTGACGAACGTCTACGGCACCGCTCTCGTCGCCCGCGCCACCCTGCCCACTCTCGCCCGCTCTCGTGGGCACCTGGTTCTCACCGGATCGGTGGCTGGCCGTGTCACTGTCCCCGGCCAGCTGTACTCGGCGACGAAGTGGGCTGTGACCGCCCTCGCCCAGTCGATCCGCGCCGAGGCCACCCACACCGGTGTCCGCGTCACCCTCATTCAGCCTGGCCTGGTCGACACCGGCGAAAGATCACCCGACCGTGTCACCGACCCGGTGCTCGATGTGGAGGACGTCGCCCGCGCTGTCCTGTTCGCCCTCGACCAACCCGACACCGTCGACATCAGCGAGATCGTCATCCGTCCGACCGGCCAGCACCCTCACCGCTGAGGACGGCACGCGATGTTGGCGGGGTACGGCGGTTCGCGCTGTTGATCCGTGTTGGTCAGCGGACGTCACGGTGGGATGATCGTGATGTGCAGGTCCGTCAGGCTGGTGTTGCCGATGCCGAGGGGATCGCGCGGGTGCATGTGCTGTCCTCGCAGGCCGGGTATCGGGGGTTGTTGCCGCGGCCGCTGCTCGACGGGTTGCGGCCGGTGCAGCGGGTGCCCCGGTGGACCGCGACGGTGCGGCAGACGAGTTGGCCGGGGCGGGGTGTCCTGGTCGCGGACGATGCGGGTGCCATTGTCGGTTTCGTGGACCTGCGTCCCGCTGAGGACGACGACCCGGACGCGGTCGGGGTCGGGGAGATCACCGGGTTCTATGTTCTACCGGCGGCCTGGCGGCAGGGGGTGGGGCGTCACCTGATGGCCGCGGCGGTCCGCGGGTTGCACGCGGCCGGTTACATGTCCGCGATGTTGTGGGTGCTGGAGGCGAACACCCGCGCGGTCCGTTTCTACTCGCAGCTGGGTTGGGAGCCGGACGGCTCCTCCAGGGACAGGCTTGTGCGGTATCGGCGGAACCTCGGCTGACCTCGGGTCAGGCGCTGTAGTGGCGCCGGCCGGCCCCCGGGGGCGCGTTCAGGTGGTGGCGGCGCCGAACCAGGCGGGTAGGTGGCTGAGCAGATCCTGCTGGTTTTCGCCGACCCAGGCGATGTGTCCGTCTGGGCGTAGGAGCGCGGCGGGGACGTCCAGTTCCTCGCTGACGTCGACGACGTGGTCGACCCGGTCCGCCCAGCCGGCGACGGAGAGTTGGCCGGTCTGGTCGAGGAGCAGTCCGCGGCCGCGGTGCATCAGTGCGTAGAGGCGGTCGTGTTTCAGTGCGATGTCGCGCATCCGCCGGCCGAGCAGGTGATGGCC
>NZ_CASGGV010000077.1:0-112882 GCF_949319125.1 Frankia sp. Hr75.2
AATGTGCCAGGGACAGGCGTGAATACCACCGAAGATCAGGCGGGGTGGGGTGCGGGGAGTAGTCGTGGCACGAGGCGGACGTAGGCGACCATGCCGAGGACTTCGACGAGGGTCTGGGTGACCACGACGACCGGTACGACGGCGAACTGGTCGGGCAGGGCGAGGGCGAGCGGGAGGACGACGAGGGAGTTACGGGTGGCACCGGTGAACAGCACCGCCCGTCCCGAGGGGACGTCGAGGCGGAACAGGCCGGCCAGTGTCTTCCCGGTGAACGCCATGACGGCGAGGAATGCCAGGTAGAACGGGACGACGGCGGCGACGTCGCCGAGCCTGCCGTCGAGTTTCGGGAGCTGGGAGGCGACGACGGCGATGAGCACGGCGGCCATCAGCGGGACCATCGCCGCGCTGGCCGTCTCCGACACGTGCTGCCCGGCTGGTCTGCGGGCTGCCCAGCCCTGGGTGACCCAGGCCAGGGCCAGCGGAACGACGATCAGGGTGAGGAACGCTTGGAGGAAGGGCCCGGCGTCGACGATGTCGGCCAGGTCCGAGCCGAGGAAGGCGAACAGCAGGACGGGGAGGACCAGCATCTGCGCGAGCAGGAGCAGCGGGGTCGCGGCGAGCAGACGCCGGCTGCTGCCTCCGGCAAGGCCGGTGAACACGATGACCCAGTCGATGCAGGGGCAGAGCAGAACCAGCAGCACCCCGAGGCGGACGGCCTGATCGTCCGGCAGGAACGGAAACATCGCGGCGACCACAAGCGGCACGACTGCGAAGTTCACGACCAGCGCGGCGGCGAGGAACCGGCCGTCGCGCAGGGAGCGGGCCAGTTCGGCGGCGGGGACCTGGAGGAACGTCACGTAGAGAAGCGCCCCGAGCAGCGGGTTGATCGCGTGTTCCAGACCCGGTCCGAGGCCGGGTGCCGTAAGGCCGAGCACGGCACCGGCGGTCATGGCAGTGAGATAGACCGCGACCTGATGGTGTTCCATCCGGGCGACCAGGCCGACCGGTTTCTGCGTCAGCGCCAGACTCCTTGATCGCTGGCCGGGTATGTTCCTGTCATCGTCGCAGGTCACCGGCGCCCCGCCGTCTCCCGTCGGGGTCGTGCGGTTCAGCGCCGGGTAGGTGTCGCCGGGTCCCGGTGATTGCCGGGGGGATGGGCAGACCCAGGTCGACCGGTCCGGTGACTGCCTGACAGGCGGTGCGGCGGCGACGGCGGACCACGACGGCGCCGAGCAGCGCCGCGACCGCCACCACGGCCAGCGCGGGAACCCAGACGGCGGCGACGGTCGCCACGGCGCCGACGGCGCCGACGGCGCCGAGCACGGCGAGCAACGGCCCGATGCAGCACACCGCGCAGGCGGCGAACGCCGCCGCGGTGGCCCCGATCGTCGACCAACGGCGCGGACGGGTCGCAGAAGCGGAGGGGTTCATGCGGACACTCCGAACAGGTCGGTCAGCAGGGCGGTGGCGGTCTCGGGGGCGCGGACGGTCAGGACCAGACCGGTGGCGGTGAGCTGGAGAGTGAAGGCGAAGAAGGCGCAGCAGTCCTGCTCGGCCGCGGCGAGTGCGGCGACCCGCGCGGCGAGGTCGGGGCCGGGTGGAAACGTCAGCCGCAGGCCGTCAACGATCTCCTCCCGGCTGTCTGCCTCCTGGAGCAGCCGGCGCCATCGGGCGGCCCGTTCGGCCTGTTCGCCGCCGCTCAAAGTGCAGGCCACCGGTATCGACTGCGATGCCGGATCGTCGGTGGCGATCTCAGGTCGCCCCGGGGTGAGCGTGAGCGGCACCGGACCGGACTTCGCCGGGGTGGTGGATTGCGCCGGGGTGGTGGTCAGGCAGCCGCAGTCCGGGCCGCAGCCACCCGCCGGTGCCGGCTCGGCGAGCTCGGTGTGGAACGCTGCCAGACGCGCCGAGAACGCGGCCAGTTCGGCGGCCCGCCGGTCGGCGTCAGCGATACGGGCGGCGACGAGCGGCAGCATCCGTTCCCGGACCGCCGCGCACACCCCCCGCTCCCAGACCGTCAGGAGATCACCGATCTCCTCCAGTGCCAGGCCGAGGAGCTTCGCGGACGAGATGAACGCCAGCCGCTGCACCGCCTCCTCGTCGTAGACGCGGTAACCCGACGGAGCGCGCTCGGCGGGCAGCAGGCCCGCGGTCTCGTAGAACCGCAACGTGCTCGCCGGAACGCCGCAGCGGTCCGCCAGCTGCGAGATGCGATAGGTGGCCATGAGCCGGACGGTAAACCTTCGACCCGACTCGAAGGTCAAGCCAGGGGCCGGGGTGCCGGTGCCGAGGACGAGCCCGCAGAAGACCCGCCCGTCCCCCTCCGGCTGAGTCGTGTGCCGTCACCAGGTCCGGGCAAGCACATTGGTCAGGTAGCCGGTCATGCGGTCGAGCTTCGGCTTGTCCTCGGGGTTCGTCGCCGTGAGCTTGCCCTGCGCCCACTCGGCAGCCCAGGTGGGAACGTTGTGGGCGACGATCACATACGTCCAGTTGTGGCCCCACCGGTCGGAGTCGTACCGCTCACGCATCGCCCTGGCGGTCGAATCAAGGGCCCAGTACGGATCGAGCGCCCGGTCCTTCGTCACGTCCGGCAGTGTGGTGTTCCACTGGCAGAGCCCGAAATCGGAGTTGGTCCAGTAGCCGACGGCCCCGGGATCCCAGTTGCTCTCAAGCGCCGTCACGCCCCGCAGCAGTCCCCGCGGAACGGTGTACTTGGTTGCGTACCGGTCGGCGATCGGCATGAACAGCGCGTACGAGGTCTCCTTGTGGACCAGGCCCGGCGGGTTCCGCTCGGTGGCGGCGAGGTACATGTCCTGGTTGATGACCGGCTGTCGGTGTTGCTGGAAGGCGATCACCGCGGCCCTCGTCCGCTCGGTGAACCGGCCGTCAGTCGGGATCGGCGTGCCCGGGCCGTTGTGCCAGTTCAGCGCCCGCTGGATCGCTTTCACCGCGGCCCGCACGGCCGCGATGTCGTCCTGGCTGCTGCCCTCGGGAGCTCGCTCGCCGGCACCGATCCCGTAGTAGGGGCCGAAACCGGTTCCAGCGGCGTCGACGGTGCCCCCGTAACCGTCCTTCGGCCAGCTGCCCCTGCCCACGCGCACCCGGTCCGGTGTGGTCAAGGTGCCTCCTCCTCGCCGCCGCCGCCGGCGATCGCCATCGCCATCGCCATCGCCGAGCGTAAGGCGCCCGGTCTCCGTACGGGACGAAACCGACGGAAGCGATCGCCGATCTGATCCGCGAGCCGCACGCAGCCCGCGGAAGCACTCGACGTGTAGGTCATCGCACGCCGCCGGCCCCGCCGCGGTGCCGCCGTCCGGGCGAGGTGACCGTGCGGAACACGGAAGGCCTGCCGTGCGATTGTGCCTGTCATGGTGACTCTTGGACCGATCGGTATCGCGGCTTCCGGGCTCGCGGCGGACCATCCCGACGCCCAGATCGATCTCGCGCGGAAAGCGGAGGCCGCGGGCTACTCGACCGTCTGGCTGGCCGGTGGCCAGGGAAACAATCTGCCTGCCATCGACCGGGTCGTGCGTGCGACGGAGCACATCCAGGTGGCCAGCGGCATCCTTTCGGTGGACGTCGTACCGGCCCGCGAGGTGGCGCAAAGCTACACGGACCTCGAGAAGGCCGCACCGGGCAGGTTCGTCGTCGGCCTCGGCGGCGCGCATGGCCCCAAGCCCCTGCGAACGCTCAACTCCTACCTGGACGACCTCGACACCGAAGCCCCTGTCGTGCCCGCGGCCTCGCGCGTGCTCGCCGCACTCGGCCCGGCGGTCCTCGCCCTCGCCCGGGACCGCGCGGCCGGCGCCTACCCGTACCTGGTGACCCCTGAATATGTCGAGGAGGCGCGGGCGACGCTCGGCCCGGGCTCGGCACTGGCTGTGCTGCTGACGGTCGTGCCCGAGAGCGATCCGGCCACCGCACGGGCCGCGGCCGCTGAAGGGCTGCGGTTCCTGCGCACGGTGCCGGGTTACCACCGCAACTTCCTCCGCATGGGATTCACGGACTCCGAGATCGCCGACCTCGACGCCAGATTCGTCGACGCGGTGACCGCCTGGGGGAATCTCGACACGATCGTCACCCGCATCCGTGAGTACCACACCGCCGGCGCCGACCAGGTCGTCCTGCGTCTCAGCGGCGAAGCCGAGTTCTTCGACCGCTGGCTCCACCGGTTCGCCGAGGCGTTGCTGCCCTGACCGACGGGCGGGCCGGCGAGTGGGCTCGCCCGTTCTGGGAGCATGGGTGGTGGCGGGCCCGTGCGAGGGTCAGGCGACGGCCGTCAGGCGGTGCGGCCCCGCCATCGCGTAGGCCCGCCATGTGCGTAGGCCCCGTCGTCGCGTCGGGGCCGGCGTCGTGTCGGGGCCGCGCCTGGCGCCGCCACCGGCTGAAGGACGGAGCGAGGGCGATGACGTCGACCGGCGACGAGATCCGACCGACCATCCCTGACCTGTTGGGGCGCTGCGCTCGGGAGTTCGGCTCCGCCGACTACATCGTCTCCCTGACCGACCGGCTGACCTACGCCGAGGCGGAGGAACAGTCCGCCCGGGTGGCCCGGTGGCTGTTGCACGAGGGCGTCGGTAAGGGCACCCGCGTGGGCCTGTTCTTCCCCAGCGGCGTCGAGTGGGCCGTCTGGTGGCTGGCCGTGAGCCGGATCGGGGCCGTGGCCGTTCCGCTCAGCACCCTGTACCCGCCGGCGGAGATCGCCAAGGTCGTGCGGCTGGCCGATGTGCAACTCCTGGTGGCACCGACGACCGTGCTGCGGATCGACGTCGCGCAGCGGTTCGAGACGGCGTTCCCCGAGCTGGCCGGGCAGCCGGCCGGGCAGCCGGCCGGCCAGCTCGAGCTGGCGGGCGCGCCGTACCTGCGGCGGATCGTGCTGACCGGGCGGACGGACCGGGGCTGGGCCACCCGATGGGATCCGCGGGACCCGCCGCTGGTGCGGGCCGAGCTGCTCGCCGCGGTGCAGGCCGAGGTCACCCCGGCCGACCTGGCGATCATGGTTCACACCTCCGGTTCCACCGCCGACCCGAAGGGCGTGCTGCACACCCACGGCACGCTGGTGCGCCAGACCTCCACCTGGCCGGCGGCGATCCGCGGGCTCACCGGCGTCGACCACGGGCCACGCATCCTGTGCGCCATGCCGTTCTTCTGGATCGGCGGGATCCTGGCCGCGACCGGAGCTCTGCACGCACCCGTCGCGGTCCTGGTGCTGGCGCGGCTGGAAGCCGGGCCGGCCCTCGACCTCGCCGAACGGGAACGGGCGAACGGCGTCGTCGGATGGCCCGCGTTCACCCAGCAGCTGCGGCTGCACCCGTCCTTCCCCAGCCGGGACCTGCGCAGCGCCCCCGCGCTGCGGGAGGGGCCGGTGGACCTCGCGATGGCGGGCGTCCCGGACGGCCATCCGATCCACCGCAGCCTGACCGAGTCCGGCGGCAGCTTCGCGTTCACCGAGACCGCGATCGTCGACGCCGCCGGCGAGCGCGTCCCGGACGGGACCGTCGGTGAGCTGCTCATCCGTGGCATCGGCTCGATGGCCGGCTACAACAAGCGCGAGCGCGCGGAGGTCTTCGACGCGGACGGCTGGTACCACACCAGCGACCGCGTCTACCGCAGGACGGGCGACCCGCGGCTGTTCTACGTCGGCCGGGACAGCGAGCTCGTCAAGGTCGCCGGTTCGAACGTGGCACCGCGCGAGGTCGAGGCCGTCATCGAGGAGTTCCCCGAGGTCGCGCACTGTGTCGTGACCGGTGTCGAGCATCCGACCCGCGGCGAGGAGGTGTGCGCGGTCATCGTTCCGGCCGGCACGACCGGCACGGACGTCGACGTGGACGGTCTGACCTCACGCACCCGCACGCTCCTGTCGAGCTACAAGGTTCCGACCCGGTGGATCGTCGCCGCGGACGACGAGGTGCCGGCCCTGCCGAGCGGCAAGCCGGACCGCCGGGGCCTGCGCACACTGATCGAGGACGGCCGACTGAAGTAGGCGCGCGCTGCGGGGCCGGCTGAGCTCGTCCGCCCCGAGATCGGGTCTGTGGTCAGGTGTGAGCACGGGCGCGTCGGCGTGGCGGCATGTGGGTTGAGGCCTCCGGTGGGCGCACGGAGTTGATCAGTCACCGTACGCTGTCATGCCACCGACAAAGTCCGAGCATCGCTCGAACAGAATGCTTGACTGGCGCCCGATGTGGCAGCTCGCACGCAGACTGTCGCGCAGACATCGACCTGTCTGAGGAGAATCCGTCGTGGCCCGATTCCTGTTCGCCACAGTCCCGGCCGTCGGCCACACCGTGCCCGCGCTGCCCATCGCCCGCGCCCTGATCGAACGCGGCCACACCGTGCGCTGGTACACCGGCGTCGCCTTCGCGGAAAAGGTCGCCGCCGTTGGTGCGAAATTCCACCCGATCACAGATCCCGACTTCGACTACAGCCTAGTCGGGTTGGAGGAGCACTATCCGCGGCGCCGGGAGCTGTCCGGGCTGAAAAAGCTGCAGTTCGACCTGGTTCAGGGGTTCTCCAAGCCCGTGCCGAACCAGGTGCGGGACCTGATGGCACTGTTGCAGGAGGAGCCGGCTGACGCCGTCGTCACCGACACCGCATTCATCGGCGGGGTACTCCTGCAGGAACTGGGCGGACCGCCGGTGGCCGGTTTCGGCATCAGCGTCCTGCCTTTCCCCAGCAGGGATCTCGCGCCCTTCGGCATGGGTCTGGCGCCGGCCACCGGCCCACTGGGCCGGCTGCGCAACAAGGCGCTGGCCGGCTTCACCCGCCAGGTGGTGTATCGGCCGGTCACCGCCGAAATCAACCGGACCCGGCGGATGCCCGGCCTTCCCGCGACGGCCGGGACGATTTTCTCCTACCCGCTGGCCACTCAGCTCTATCTGCAGTTCAGTCCGCCCAGCTTCGAGTACGACGTCTCGGACCTGCCCGGCCAGGTCGCCTTCGTCGGGCCGCCGCGCCCGCCGGTCGACCCCGGGTGGGAGCCGCCGTCCTGGTGGCACGAGCTGTCCGGACGGCGGGTCGTGCTCGTCAACCAGGGGACCGTCGCCACCGACGCCGATCAGCTGATCCGACCGGCGCTGGCCGGGCTCGCGGACGAGGACGTCCTCGTCGTCGCGGTCACCGGGGGCAGCGACCCGGCAGAGCTCGGGCCGCTGCCGGCCAACGCGCGGGTGGAGCGGTTCATCCCGTTCGACCAGCTACTACCGCGGGTCGAGGTGTTCGTCACCAACGGCGGCTACGGCGGCGTGCAGCTCGCGCTCTCGCACGGTGTCCCGATCGTCGGCGCGGGCAGGACCGAGGACAAGATCGAGGTCAACGCCCGGGTGGCCGCGTCCGGCGTCGGGGTGAACCTGCGCACTCAGACCCCGGAGCCGGACGTGATCCGTGGAGCTGTCGCGAAGGTTCTCGCCGACTCCCGGTACGCCACCGCCGCGCGTCGGATGCAGGCCGAGATCGCGCAGGCAGGACGCGAGACCCGGGCAGCCGAGTTGCTCGAGCAGCTCGCCGACGGATCGACGCCGGGCCGGTCCGAGCTTGTGTCAGGGACGACGGGCGATCGACTCCACCCAGACCACGCCGCGTTTTAGAGGGTCTTCGAAGTTATGCGGTGCGGAGGTGTCCGCGGGCTCGGCGGGTGGTGACGCAGCGTGCGCGTAGGCGCTGGTTGGTCGGATTGCGAAGCCATAGGCGGCGCGGCCGACGAACTTGATCACACGGTTGATCCCCTCGCTCTTGGCGTTGCTGATGCCGGTGTTCAGGAAGGCTTCGATCTCGGGCCACCAGCAGCGCCTGGCCGATCGGGCCCTGGTCCATCAGCGGGTTCCACATCCGCTCGAACTCAGCGTCGGTGAGGTCTTCGCGGTTGCGCAGCAGCTTGCGCCGGGCCTTCCACTCCGGATCTCCGGCCCGGCCACGTCTGCCGCGGTGTGTGCGGGTCAGACGGCGGCGGACGAGGCTGAGCATCTTGTTCGCAAGCTGCACCACGTGGAAATGATCGACCACCACGGTGGCCTGCGGCAGTCCGGTGCGGATCGCCGCCCGACACAACGGGGACATGTCGATGGCCACGAAACGAACCCCCTGGCGCCAGGTGAGCGGGGTGTCGGCCGGCCAGGCCAGCACATCGCCGGCGGCCCGTCCCTCGATCTGCCCCAGCAGACCGTCGCAGCCTGCGGCGTCGACGAATCCGGTGTGCCAGCGATCGGCCGCCGCAGACCACTTCCCCGTCTGCGGGTCCTTCTCCCAGCGGGCCCTGCCCCGGCGGGTCTCGTCGATCCCCAGCACCTCGATGTCCGGCAGCGGCGCCTCGGTCACCGCAGTGGCAGCGGTACGGAAAGCCTCCCGCTCAGCGCCTCGTCTCGTACCTGGTCAGCACCACGCCGCCGGGGAACGTCCGCGTCTCCACCAGATCCAGGTTCACCCAGCTGTCCAGCGCGGCGAAGAAGGGCGTGCCGCCGCCCACCAGAACCGGATGGGTGGCGATCGCGTACTCGTCGATCAGCCCGGCCCGCATGGCCGCCCCGGCGAGCGTCGCGCCGCCGATGCCCATCGGGCCGCCGTCCTCTGCCTTGAGCCGGGTGATCTCGGCGATCGCGTCGCCGGTGACCAGGCGGGTGTTCCAGTCGACCTTGTCGATCGTCGAGGAGAACACCACCTTCGGCGTGTCCCGCCAGTTCCGCGCGAACTCGATCTCCGCCGGGGTGGCGTTGGGCTGCTGGTCGCCGGTCGGCCAGTAGGAGCTCATCGTCTCCCACAGCTTGCGCCCGTACAGCGACAGGCCACTCGCCTGCTCGTGGTCGAGCCACCACTGGAACAGCTCGTCGCTCGGCGGCCCGCTCCAGCCGATGTCGTCGCCGGCCGCGGCGATGTAGCCGTCCAGGGTCAGGTTCATGCCGTAGATCAGTTTCCGCATGGCGCCAGCCTTCCGTGAGTCGGACTCCGGCGTACAGACCGGCGCCGTGCGGGAAACTCATCGGTGCGCGATCTGGGCTCACAGGTAGTCCTCGTGGTCAGGGCTCAGTGTGGCGTACTCGCCAGCTCGGGCACCCGACGGATCTCGACCTCGCCCTTGCACGGCAGCAGCCCGCCAGCGAACCGGACCTGGGCACCTCAACCGCAACCAGGCCGCCGAACAAGCTACGACGCAGAAAGCGCGAAATCTGAAGAAATGCCGTGGAACTGAGACTCAAGCCAAGTGATATTCCGTGAGACAACCAACGAACCCGCCGGTCAAACAAGATCGACATGTCACGCGCGCTGAGATCTTACAGGTGATGGCCGCGTTCCGCAGCGCCGCCGAGACGGTGACTCAGGCGCCGCTTGCCGATATCGGGGTGCTGGGCATCGACGAGACCCGGCGGGGCAGGGCCCGCTGGGAGAAGGACCCGGAGACAGGAAAGTGGTCTCCGGCAGCGGATCGCTGGCACACCGGATTTATCGACGCCGCAGGTCACGGTGGGCTGCTCGGCCAGATCGAAGGACGGGCCACCGGTGATGTGCTGGCCTGGCTGGCCGGCACCCCGCTCGCCTGGCGCCAGGCCATCCGGTTCGTGGCCATCGACATGTCACCGTCCTACCGGGCCGCCGTGCGCACCGGCCTGCCGCACGCCACCGTCGTAGTTGATCACTTCCATGTCGTTCAGCTCGCCAACAAGACGCTCAATCTGGTGCGCCGCCGTCTCACCCGAAGCGTCCGCGGCCGGCGTGGCCGGACCACGGAGTGGAAGGCCCGGCGCAAGCTGCTGCGCAACCGCGAAGACCTCACCGACGCTGAGTTCGAGCGGATGTGGAACCCGCTGATGGACCAGGGCCCGATCGGCCAGGCGCTGCTGGTGGCCCGAGATCGAAGCCTTCCTGAACACCGGCATCAGCAACGCCAAGAGCGAGGGGATCAACCGTGTGATCAAGTTCGTCGGCCGCGCCGCTTACGGCTTCCGCAACCCGACCAACCAGCGCCTCCGAGCACGCTGCGTCACCACCCGCCGAGCCCGCGGACACCTCCGCACCGCATAACTTCGAAGACCCGTTTTAGATCGACGTCGACTTCCGCGGCCTGTGCAGCGCTGGAGACGTCGACCGTGCCGGTTCTTCTGGTTCACGGCACGCACGGCTTTCTCGCACCGGAGACGATCGGCGAGTTCCGCGCCCGCGTGCCGCGGGCCGAGATCGTCGAGATCGAGGCGGGCCACAACGTCCAGGAGCAGCAGCCGGCCGCGCTCGCCGCCGCAACCAGCCGCTTCCTGCCCGGCCCGACGGACGGGACCGCATAGCGGCGCCTGCAGATCGGCCCACAGTGTGTGACCAACGACAAGATCAGACGGGGCGACACACTGTCAGATCCAGCCTGGCCTCAGGCTTTTCGAACAGCTCGATCTCGAATCTGGCCTGTCGGAGACGGTCGTGGAGCTCGTCGACCGGAGGAGTCCATCGAGCCAGTCGCTCGCGATCCGAATCTTGATAGATGCCGAGCAGGCGCCGTTGATCGCGAGCAAACTGCGACCACGTTCCGAGTAGCAGAACACCATCGTCCGCGAGTATCTCCCGCATACGCTGGATTATGCTCTGCAGATTGTCGTTTCGCGAGAGCTTCCGATCCCAGCCGAAATGAGACAGAGTGCCCAGCATACAGGTGACAAGATCGAAGTCTCCTCTCGGTAGCCGATCCGAGGAGAAATCAACGTGTTCAATCCTGATCCGTTCGTCTCCCGGGAAACGTCGTTCAAGACTGGCCTGAGCGAAACGGACGCAGTCAGGGTCGTCGTCGATGCCGATGAGTTCTCCGCTGGGAACCGTGGCATCCCTGAAGAGGGCGATGTACCTGCCCGTGCAAGTGCCGACATCGAGATGACTCCGCAGGTTTCCCCAGCGCCCGATGGACTCAATCGCGGCTACTGCTCGACGAGCTTCAAGTGTCTTCAATCGCTCGTCCTCGCCATCGAGATCGAACTCGTACGCCGTCAACCAGTTACCCGTGTAGTCGATCCTTGTATCGGCGCTCCTGATGGAGTTCTGCATGAGTTGGAGGAAACTATCCACTGGTTGTGCTTCCTGCCATAGGTCATCGAAGTAGGTTTCAGCCGCGGCTAGGTACGACGCAAACTCGCGCGTCGTCGCACAATGACTTTTCACGCCGCGAATACTTCCCATACTACCACCCTGGAAAGAGTCCACTCGGAACTCGTCGTAAATTGCCAGCTCGTTGTCGTAGGGGTCATCAATCAACCCCGGCGGGAGAGCGCGATGCAGGCTCCACGCATCGAACACCACCCGGACTTCAAAACCTGCGGCGATCATCGCCCTTATGTTGCGCTTGACGTGCTCAAAACGGTTGGCCGACTCGCGCAGTTCCCGTCCTCGCGCCAGTTCACGGAGATGAATGCGGTCCGCCCGGAAGGCCTGGACCACGGCTTCGACATCCTGGTCAAGAATGAACAGCCGGCGCGCCTCGCCGCCGTTGCGACTGAGCCGCACCATCATCTGAGCATTCGCAGTGAGAACACTCGGCTGCGGCCGGCTCCAAAATCCGCTGGAAAGGAACGTCGTTGTCCAGAACCGGCGCTTCACCAGAGCGAGTGCTTCCGCATAGCTGGACAACGCGCTGTCCGGGGAGTCAAAGTAAACTGGTTCGTCATAAACGTCAGTAATACTTGCAACCGACTCACCGAGTGAGCCGACAAGCTTGTCCAGCCGATTCTGCTCGCGTTCAACGGTCTTCGAGTAGCCGAACAGCGCTCCGACCGAGTCATTTGGAATTGACGTGCTAAGTTTGTTCCTGCGCAGAGATTCCCATCGCTCCTTGATCCGGCGGGCACATCCTTCCAGCGTCACGCCGAGCTTTATATCGTTACTGCCGTCAAACTGCTCGACCGTCAGACCGACCAGATCCGTCGGCAGTGTCACTCCCTCCTCTAGAAGTACGCAGACCCGATCCCGACCCAGCCCAGCAACAAAGAACCCATACTCCAGGATCACGTTGTCGCGACTTGAAATGAAGTCTCGTTCACCTCGGGCGACTTCGTCGTCCGCACCGAAGATAAGTATTGCGGCATCGACGGTTCTGAGTTCTTTCTGCAGAACATCGAGGATGTAGGCCCCCGGCGGAAATACATTCCGCCAGAGGTGTAGCTCGAACCGGTCGACCAGCTCGGCTGCCAGCGTGTTTACGATTCCCCTGTTGACGGACTTCCCTGAACTACCAATGAAGATCGTTGGGCGCCATCCAGGAACATCTGAGCTGGAACCGACCACAGTCAGCACCTCCGAAGGCCTACTTGCTCACAGTTGGCGCGACGATATCGTGGCCGATGGCCTCAATATCCCGAAACCTGTCGTAATCGCATTAGGAAACACATTGGTGACTACAGGTAATCGGACGATCCCTATTCCGTTTCCGTTGCGGCCCCCTCGGGGAACCACACCCGACACAACAACCGGACATCAGGGAGAATCTGCACCAAAGGGGCAGCTGGCTTCACGGGCGAGGCAGGCGACGACCCGGGGTCGCGCGTCAGGGACGGACGTAGGGAGCCGTGGATGCAGGTCACTGCGCCACGGACGGTCACTGGGATCTACCGCGCACCCTTCTTGCCCAGCGGCCGTCGCCCGACCCTCCGGCCCAATCCCGCAGATGAGGGTGCTTGCGAAACAAGGGCCGGAGGATCTGATCGCGGCCGGCGTTTATCATCTGGGTGGGCACTGAAAATCCTCCCGAAGAAGATCGGGTATCATTTTGGGTTGCTGCACCTGCGTCGCCGGGACCAGCTTGCAGTCGAATGAACCTCGACCCCTTAGGCCCACCAGCGAGAGTTACACCCCAGCAGAATCAGAGAACAGGACGCGCGCGGGATGGCAGCCAAAAAAGGACCACCACTCAAGCCGAAGATCACCTTTGGCAAGTTCGAGAACATTGACATGCGCGTAGCGCGAGTGATCTCGGCTCCACTGGCCGAGGGTACAAGGTTTCCGTGCCGTGTCATCGAACTGGATCTGGGGAGTCTCGGAATCCGTCACTCGGTAGGTCAGTATGCGCTGCTGTCAGAGGATGAACTGGTCGGCAGAAATGTCATCGTGTGCGCGAATCTCGGCTCACGAGAGATAGGTCCGTACACCTCAGACGCCCTGGTACTTGGGGTTCCCCATCCGGATGGCCCGGAAGATCAGGCGCAAGCTGCTCCACTTTTCGCCCACGAGAAGGCCACACCAGGCGATCAGGTCTACTGACTCTGCCTCACGATCTTCCAGTCGAGCAGGGCCCCGTGGCCCGAGGCCGCTGCGCCCGAGCCAGCCACCCGCAAGGACGGAGCGGCCGCTACCGAGACGTGTACACGTCCGGCCAGGGGGCGGCGGGCATGGCGGCGCCGATGTTGCGCCCCAGGTCAATCCGCCGCAGCCGGGTGCCGGACAGCTCGTACGCGTCGAGGTAGACGTCGCCGGTGTAGCCGGCCTGGGAGTTGTCCTTGGCGTTGGACGGGTCCCACCTGACGACGATCTCGTACTCGCCGTCACCGTCGAGGTCGCCGACACTGGCCTCGTTGGCGCTGTAGGTGTAGGAAACGCCGTCCGGGGTCTGGCCACCAGCCGGTATCTGCAGCGGGACGTCCGGATATCCGCCGCCCAGCCGCAACGCGGGCTCGGAGGCGGGCGGCCGATCTGGTCCTCGAACCCACCGCCCGGCCCCAACCGGCGGGACCGGCGGGAGACCCCTTGAAGATCAGCTGCCGATGACCTTGCAATACTCGCGCGGGCCGTCGTATGCCGCCTGCAGATCGGCCCACAGCGTGTGACCGCCGACCTCCGGCACGACCTGATAGGTCAGTGACTCGCTGTTGAACGGAGGGTTCCGCCAGGTTCCGCCGACGTGCCACGTCGCGGCCGTGCCCGCCTTCACGTGCGCGTCCGGTGAGAGGTTCTGGCCACGGAACACCAGGACCTTGTGCTTCCAGAAATCCTCGCGCAGGGCTTCGGCGGTGGCGTCGTCGACGCCGTCCGCCAGGTTGACACCGACGATCTCGGCGCCGAGGACCGGGCTGGCCCGGCGCGTTTCGTAAGGCGCGGTTCGGGTGACGGTCACCGTGACCCCTCTCTGTACGGGACATCTGGAGCTCGATCGCGTGCAAGCCTCACCGGAGCGACCGTGCCTGGAGGGCGGACCAGCGGCTGGGCGGGCGAGACAGCCCGCGGTTCTCGCGCGATGTGCGGCCGGTGTACTCGGTACGGAACAGGCCGCGGCGGCGCAGCTCCGGAATCACCAGGGTGGCGAAGTCGTCGAGCGTGTCCGGGAGATAGGGGAAGACGACGTTGAAGCCGTCCGCGCCGCGGCCCTCGAACCATTCCTGGATGTGGTCGGCGATCGACTCCGGGGTACCGACGATGGTCCTGGTGTCGCGGGCGAGCTGGTGGGCGAGCTGGCGGATGGTCAGGCCGCCGGCCCTGGCCCGCTCGACGATGTGCCGCTGGGCGCTCCGGCTCTGGTCGGAGGGCGGCAGGTCCGGCAGCGGCCCGTCCAGCGGATGGGCGGTCAGGTCGACGCCACCGAGCCAGTAGGCGAGGTCCGCCAGCGCGACGCGCGGGTCCAGCAGCGCGGTCAGCCGTTCCAGCTTGTCCTCGGCCTCGCTGATCGTGCGGCCCACGACCGTCGACAGGCCGGGCAGCACGACCACCTCGTCCGGGTTCCGGCCAGCCGCCTGGGTGCGCGCCTTCAGGTCGGCGTAGTACGCCTGCGCGCCCGCCAGGTCGGGATGGTGGGTGAACACCACGTCGGCGACCGAGGCGGCCAGCGTGCGACCGGCGTCCGACGAGCCGGCCTGCACGATCACCGGACGGCCATGTGGCGGCCGCGGGATGTTGAGCGGCCCGGTCACCGCGAAGTGCTTCCCGCGGTGGTCGAGGCGGTGCAGCCTGGCCTCGTCGAAGTAGATGCCGGTCTTCTGGTCGCGGAGGAACGCGTCGTCGTCGAAGCTGTCCCACAGGCCGGTGACGACGTCGAAGAACTCGGCGGCACGCGCGTAGCGCAGCTCGTGGTCCAGGTGCCGCTCGAGGCCGAAGTTCTGCGCTTCGGCGTCGTTGAGCGACGTGACGACGTTCCAGCCGGCCCGCCCGCCGCTGATGTGGTCGAGGGAGGCGAAGGTGCGCGCCAGATGGTAGGGCTCGTTGTACGTGGTGGAGGCGGTCGCGATCAGCCCGATCCGGCTGGTCGCCGTCGCGAGGGCAGCGATGAGCGTGGTCGGCTCGAAGGAGTCGTTGACGACCGAGACCCGGCTCAGTACCTCCTGGTCGGCGAACGGCACTCCGACGAGGTCCGCGAAGAACACGGCGTCGAACTTCGCCCGCTCGGCGGTGCGCGCCAGTTCGATCACATGGCGGATGTTCACACCCGCGTCGGCCACTGTGGCCGGGTGCCGCCAGGCGGCGAGGAACTCCCCCGGCGGCTTGAGGAACGCGTTCAGATGGAGCTGGCGCGGGCGCGGGCGTTCCGGCGACGAGGCGGTCATCGCGCGGCCGGCTCGGTCTCGGCGACAGCCCGCCCGCTCTCGGCGACAGCCCGCCCGGACGGACGGGTCGGGGGCCGCGGGAGGCCCAGGTGCCCGCGCAGGGTGGTCTCCTCGTACTCTGCGCGGAACAGGCCGCGACGGCGCAGCTCGGGCACGACGTGGTCGACGAAGTCCTCGGCCGAGCCGGGCAGATAGGGAAAACTGACGTTGAAGCCATCGGCCGCCCGGGCGCGGAACCAGCGCTCGATGTGGTCGGCGACCGTCTCGGGCGTGCCCACGACCGAGGAGACCGCGGCGAACCGCAGTGCCAGCTGGCGGATCGTCAGGTTCTCCCGCCGGGCGAGGTCCAGAAGCAGTTCCTGCCTGCTCCTGCTGCGGTTGGTGACGCCGACGTCGGGGACCGGCCCGTCCAACGGGTAGCCGGAAAGATCCAGGTCACCGATGTTGTCCTGCACCAGCCGGCGCGCGACGTCGTCGTGCACCAGCTCCTGCAGCTCGTCGAGCCGGTCCCGGGCCTCGGCCTCGGTGCTCGCGACGTAGGGGGCGAGCACCGGCCAGACCAGGACGTCGTCGGGATCGCGGCCGTGCGCCGCCACCCGTCCCTTGAGATCGGCGTAGAACGCCTGCGCGCCCGGCAACGATGTCTGCGCCGTGAAGATGACCTCGCCGTGGCGGACGGCGAAGTCCCTGCCGGTCTCGGACGACCCGGCTTGGAAGATCACCGGGCTGCCCTGGGGCGGCCGTGAGATGTTCAGTGGCCCGCGGACCGTGAAGTGCTCCCCCGCATGGTGCGGGGTGCGCAGCCCGGCGGGCTCGTAGTAGATGCCACGGGCGCGGTCGCGGACGACCGAGCCGTCGGCGAAGCTGTCCCAGAGACCACGGACGACGTCGACGAACTCCTCCGCCCGCCGGTAGCGCAGGGCATGGTCGAGGTGGGTGTCGCGGCCGAAGTTGCCCGCCTCCAACGGGACGACCGAGGTCACCACGTTCCAGCCGGCGCGGCCTCCCGACAGATGGTCGAGCGAGGCGAACTTGCGGGCGATGTGAAAGGGCTCGTTGTACGTGGTGGTCGCGGTCGCTACCAGGCCGATCCGTTCCGTCACCGTTGACAGCGCGGCAAGCAGGGTGAGCGGCTCGAAGTGGTCGGCGCGCGGTGCGCCGCAGGGAGTCCAGGTCGTGGCCCCAGATCGCGACCACGTCCGCGATGAACAGCGCGTCGAAGGTGCCGCGTTCCAGCGTCCGGGCGAGCCGGATGTGGAAAGGCAGGTCCAGCTGCCCGTCCGGCGGCGAGAGCGGATGGCGCCAGGCCGCGATGTGCCCACCTGAGCCGTGCAGCAACGCCCCGAATGTCAGCCGCCGCGGCCTCCCCGCCGTGCCATCACCCGCCCGAGTTTGCACCTGGCCATTCATCGGACGGCCCCGACCACACCGCCAGTGCTCGCCACGGCACCGCGTGTCTGCCCGCTCGGGGCTTTCCTCACGCGAACGCTGCCGGCATTCCGACCACCGGACCACCGGACCACCGGACCCGCCGAGCGTCGCATCGTGGCGTAAGCACCGTCAACCACCGGACCGATTACTACTGAACTACTACCGAAATGTTTCTCCTCTTTGACTGCGAAGAGGAATCCCATCCGGCGGAAAGCAGCGCCGGCCCCGACCGAACACAATGCCGCATACCTGTCGCCTTTGATCCTTCCCCATGTTCCCGGCGAGGTACCCGCCGAGCACCGCGGGTCCCTTCCGACGATGCCCAGGGAGCGCACGGGCCGCGGCCGGTTGCGTCGCAGTAAGGTGAGGCACCATGAAGGTCGAAGTCTGGTCCGACATCGTCTGCCCGTGGTGCTACATCGGCAAGCGACGGCTGGAGAAGGCACTCACCCGGTACGAGCACGCCGACGAGGTCGAGGTCGTCTGGCGCAGCTTCCAGCTCGACCCGACGCAGCCACGCGGGGAGAACATCCCGACCTCCGAGATGCTCGCGCGCAAGTACGGCGTCACCCCGCCCGAGGCCAGGGCCATGAACGACCGCGTCAGCGCACTGGCCGCCGAGGAAGGCCTGACCTACCACCTCGACCGGGCCGTCACCGCCAGCACCTTCGACGCGCACCGCCTCATCCACTTCGCCGCCACGTACAACCTCGCCGGCGCGACGCAGGAACGGTTGATGCGCGCCACCCTGACCGACGGCGCGGCCGTCGACGACACGGACACGCTCGTCCGACTCGCCACCGAAGCCGGCCTGCCGGCAGACAGAACCCGCGAAGTCCTCGACGGCGACGCGCACGCCGACGACGTCCATGACGACATCCGCCAGGCCCGCGCGCTCGGCATCAGCGGCGTGCCGTTCTACGCCGTCGACCGCACCTACGGCATCTCCGGCGCCCAGCCGGTGGAGACCATCCTGGACGCCCTGCGTCGAGCATCGTCCCCGGTCGCGTCCTGACCTGATGGTGGGAGCCAGCATCCGAACTGGTGCGTCGCCGAACTGTTTGCTGTGCGCCCTCGGCCGGGCCGCACCGGCCATGCTCCCTCAGCGAGACGCGGTCCGGGCTTCGGCGAGCGCCCTTCGGCTGAGCTGATCGGCCGCCCGGGTCGTCTCCGGCAGCCGGTACCTGGGGCACAGCTCCAGTACCCACCGGCAGGCGGAGTCAAGGTTGGTGCGGTGCCCGACCGAGACGTACACCTCGCGGACACCGTCACGGGTCCGCAGCGCGGCTCCCACCGGCTCGCCGTCGAGAATGATCGCCGTTCGGTCTCCCCGACGCGGCCCAGGCGTTGAGTGGTCGCCGACAAACGGGGTCTTCGCCACGCCGATCGTCGGCAGGTCCAGGGTGACACCGAGATGACAGGCCAGTCCGAACCGTCGGGGGTGTGCGATGCCATGCCCGTCGCACACCAACAGATCTGGCGGCGCGGCCAACTGCGGGAGAACGGTTTTCCACGCTTCGAGCAGCGGCGGCATTTCCCGGAACGACAGCAGACCCGGAATGTAGGGAAACGCCGCCCGACCTACCACCGTGGCTGATGCGATCACCTCCCAGCCCGGCGCGGCGAGAACGACGACCGCGCCCGCGACCAGATCGGAGTCGGTGTCGTACGCGACGTCAAAGCCAGCCGTCGTCGTGATCAGGTCGGGGCCGGGCACGTCAGCCTGGACGAGCCGACGCAGCTCAGCCTGCAGCGCCTCAGCGTCCTCCACCTGCCTCACCGCAACCCCTCGCGCTGCCGAACGTCAACTCCCGCGACCGAACCGGACGTAGATCAGCTCAGTTCGGTCCCGTCTTCGGACCAGCGCTTCCTCTCGACGACTTTGGCATGATCGTACTGTGTCTCAGATTCCGGCTGACCGTTCGGGAACCAGGTACGGCCGACGCCGTGGCGACCCCCGTCGACATTCCAGTACTCGGACTCGAGGGTCCCATCGGGATAAAAAGTACGCTCCAGTCCTCTTCGGCGACCATTTCCATAGGTTTCAATCTTGCGGAGCTGGCCGTCCGGGTAGTAGGCGACAACCTCGCCGGTGTAAGGCTCGTCTTCATATACGACAAAAAGGTCGTCCGTGTAGTCGATGTCTTCGAACGTCACCGAACGAACCGGATCGGATTCAGTCACTGTCTTCTCCATTCGTCGACCGGAAGTTTTCCGGGGATGGACTCCACGCCACCGTCGCCGCCGAGGATGGCGGTGCAGTTAGGGCAGCAAGGAGCCGCCATCTTGGCCTCCGGCCGGTAGGGGAAGCGGTTATCCAAGAGCATTTCACCGAGCGATTCGACGCTCACCTGATATCCCATCGCCTCCCGGTCGTACAGTGCGCGACTGACATTTAATACCTCGGCATGACGGCCCGCGACATCCGGGTGCGGGAATCCACCCAACTCACCGAAGCGATACTGGTATGCCTCTGGGTTCTCCCCTGCCGCAGCCACGAGCCCGTCAAGACGCTCCTGAAGGATCGGGTGAAGATCCGTCGGAATCTCTGCCTCCTGGTTGATGGCCTCATATAAACGACCGGTGCGGGTATCCAGGAGGACGGAGGTGACGGGTGCCACCCGGTCCTTCGGTATGGTTCCGTCCCGCCGCGCGTCAAGATATCCTTCCGTTCGTTCATCTGCGAGTCCGTGAAGGTAGTCGCGGACGGGCGTCCCGTCGACCGAGTCGATAAGGCCGTTCTCGCCGCGCTGGAGGTCAGCCTCGTTCAGTTTCGGAAGCGGTTCTATCCTACTGAGTGGGGACTCGGGCCACGGGGAACCGTCCGGCTTGACCGACACCGCGTCGGGGTCGATGGTCCTGTCGTTCGCATCCCGCTGGTCGCCGGACGTCCGGACATCACCGGTCGCGGGCCCGTCGGCCTGGGCGGTTGGCGTATCCACCTCGGCCGCGAGAGCACCCGTCTGTTCTGGTTTCGAGACACCGGGGTCATCCGCGTCGTTGTCCACTGTTGTCCGAGCCGGAGTTTCCCGTGCGACCGGATTGCCGTCCGCGTCCGCCTGCCGACCCTCGCTGGTACGTCTTTCGGGTTCCGTCTCCGGCTCGGGTTCGAGTTCGACCTCCGGTGTCGGCTCGGCTTCCGGCCTGGGCTCTGCTTCAGATTCCGGTTCAGGTTCCGGCTGGGCTTCGGCATCGATGCCGGGGTCGGGCTCGTGGCCCTTGTCGTCGTCGCCGGCGACGGGGGAGCTTGCCGCCTCCTCCCCCGTCGCCTCGGGAATCTCTGGGGCCCCCGGGCCTGCCGAGACATCGGGCTCCTGGCGGGATGGTTGCGGACTGTCGGGCCCGAGCCCGGAAGCGGGCGCTGTCGGGGGCTCCGGGACGTTCTGGACATCTGCTGGGTCCCGCCCGTCCGGCTGCTCCTCCCGGGCGGCAGGCTCATCGGGTGCGCCTCGCGTACCCGGCGCAGTGGATGCATCGGACGCGTCAGTTGCGTTCCGGATGTCTGGCGCAGCTTCGGGCCGGACCGGTGGCTCGGACTCGACGTCCCGCTCGGGCCGGGTCGTCGGCTCGGTGACAGGGTCGGCCTGGTCGGCCTGGTCGGAGGACCTCGACTCGATGGCGGATTTGCGGTCGTCAAGGTAGGACTGGAACTCGGGCGTCGGTTCAAGACCGCGGCCTGACGGTTCCAGCCCCTGTGGTTCCCGGTCCTGCTTCGCCGGACTCTGCTGGTCTGTGTTCTGCGGTTCGTGCGGCGTGGGATCGCCGTCGAGCGGACTCATCTTGTCCTGGGTGCCGGGCTCGGCTGTCCGCGCGCTGTCGCTCTCGTGCTCAGGTCGCGTGGCGTCCTGAGCGGCGCCGCCGGACAGGCCCCGGCCGTCAAGGGCCGAGGCCTTCTCCCGGGTGGACGTGTCCGGCGGCGGAGGTGGTGGCGGAGGAGGCGGAGTGTCGGTCGTCGTCGGGCCGTCGGTCGCCATTCGGTCAGCGCCCTCCGTCCGCGACGTACTTCTCCAGCAGGTCGGCGATCTGGAAGTGCAGCGCCTCCAGGTCGGCGTCGCCGCAGGCCAGGCGCAGCGCCGCGCGCAGGTGCTCCTTGGACGTCCCGCCGGTAAGCGTCTTCACGGCGACGGCGAGGCCACTGGTCGCCAGGTCACCGAGGCTCACGGCGTCCGCGCCGGGGGCGTAGTGGGCGCTGTCGCGGAGCTCCGCGAACTGCGCGGGCACCGTCTGGCTCACCAGTGACAGCCCACGGCGGCGCCAGTCGGGCGTCTCCGGGTGGGGGCGGTCGGCGTCGGGGCCGCTCTGGGCCTCGTTCAGGGTCCGGCGGACGTCCTGGTAGCGGTATGAGCCGGCGGTCCAGCGACGGGTGTCGGCGTCGTCCTGCGCGGTGCCGGCGAGCAGTCCGGCGAGTGTGCCCGCGAGCCGGCCGGCGAAGTCGTCCGGATCGACGTGGCCGCGCAGCAGGGTCGCCCGCGCGGCGACCGCCCGGTCCACCGCCTGCGCGAGCAGGCAGTCCCTGGTCCGGGTCGGCAGGGCGAGCAGCTCACCGGACAGCGGCGCCACCGGTTTCGGTGGCGCCTGGCCGAGCAGATGGGCCAAGCCGATGACCTGGTACGCGGCCACCGTTTCGACCCAGATGACCAGGCGGGGGCTGGAAGCGAGGTGAGCCGCGTCGTTGATCTGGCGAAGCGTGCAGGCGCCGTCACGCCGGCAGTCCGCGCCGCACAGATTGCTCCGTCGTCCGCCGAGTGGCGCGCCGTCGTAGCTGGCTTCGTCCATCGACTCCCGATCCGAGCCCGGCGTCATCCGGACGAGCACCGGACGGTCCATCCCGTCGACCGCTACCGCCGCCACGCCCGGCGGCAGCGCGACGACCAGCTCGGACTGCTCCTCCCGCAGGTTCATCGTGGCGCCGACGGCCGCTCTGTCCTCCGCCGAGGGCAGCCGGTGCATCACCTTCAGCGCGGTGTTCTTCAGCACGTCAGGAATGATCTTCGACGGGATCTGTTCGACGACGAGGACGCCTTCGCCGTAGGCGCGGATCTCGGCGAGCAGCGACGCGAACAGCTCGACGGCGGCCGCTGCCGGGCCGCTCTCGACGTTCCTGAGCAGCCGGTGGGCCTCCTCGACGACGAGGACATGCCGCAGCTCACCCGTCCCCGCGCTGCCGTACTTGACCCGCAGGTGCTCGACGACGCGGATCAGCACCGCGCCGAGGAGGAAGGCCTTGTCCTGGTCGTTGGTGATGTCCTCGAGCTCGAAGACCACGTTGCGGGTCAGGAGCGCGCCGACGTCGAGGGGGTGACCGCCCTCGAAGAACCGTCCGGGCGTCCCCTCCCGCAGCGAGCCGATCCGCACGTCGACGAAACCGCGCACGTCCGCGGTCACCTCGGCGCCGTAGCCGATGTTCTCGACGACCCGGGCGGCGGTGCGCTGCAGGTCACCGAGCGTCGGATAGCGGGGCCGCACGGATACGGCCGGTTCGTCGTCGCGGAACCGCGGCCGGTACTCGGGCCGCATCCGGCCGGCCACCAGATCCCAGCCGGCGTCGGTGTAGCAGACGGTCAGGGCCCGGGCGAGTACCTGGGGGAACGGCTCGTGCGCCTCGAACGCGGCCAGGAACAGCGCGCGGACGAGGTCGATGTGGCTCTGGAGCGGGAACCCCGGTTCCGGTTCCAGCGGGTTGAGGGCCGCCGGTGGCGCGTCCAGGCGCCCCGGTTTGATCACGATGACCTCGCTGTGGCCCGCGAGCCGACCGGCCATCCGGGCGTACTCGGCCTTCGCTGGTTCCAGCACCAGCCACGGCACCGGGTCCGCCGCCCGCGCCAGCGACTCCAGCAGTGATCGGACCGTCTGCGACTTGCCGGAGCCGGTCGCGCCGCTGACGAAGCCGTGCCGGTTCAGCGTCGAGCGCGGCACGGGCAGGACGCCCGCCGGCGACCAGGCCGCGTCGAGCACCTGACCGAGCACAGGCCCGCCGTCGGGCACGGTCGCCGTCCCGGGGAGGCGGGCCGCCGTCCCGGGGAGGCTCGCCGCCTCGCCGACGAGCCTGTGCGCCGTCCCGTTCAAGGTCGCCGCCGGTGCCATCGGCCGGCTTGCCTGGATGACTCCCTCAGGGGTGACGTCGAAGGTGTGCGGGGTCACCAATGTGATCCCCGGGAGTTCGCGCCTGGGCGGGCGCGCGAGCGCGGCGAGGAGCTCCCCGCCCGCGCGGAACGGAAAGCTCGCGTCGACGCCGGCTGTCGCCGGACCGCCGACGGCGGGGCCGGGACGCCCGGTCCCGGGATTGCCCGCCGGCCCCGTGACGATGCCTCCCGGTCCGGCACGGCCGGGGCCGGGTCCTCCGGGGCCGGGCCCGAACCCGGGACGCCCGGCGGGAAGGGCCTCGGCCAACGAGGTCGGCCCGCCCCGCGCTGGGGTGAGGAGGTAGGGAAGATCGTCGAGGTCTCCGGCGCCGCACAGCAGCGCGGCGGTCAGTCGCGCCGCTGTGCTCGTCGGCGCACCGACGAGCACCCGCACGTCCCACATTCCGGTCGCTGTCGAACGGGTCAGCTCGCGGTAGCGGGCCTCGGCTCGTTCCAGCTCGAGACGGGCGTGTTCGTCTCGCTCCCGCTGGCGCAGGAAGGGGATCATGCGCAGCAGGTCGCCGCGTTCGGTGTCGACGATCCCGGGGGGCACCGGCTGCCCGATGACCAGCCAGGCGAAGGCGCCGGGCAGGTGGGCGGCGTAGTCGTCGAAGGAGCCGTGCCGGGCCGGCCCGTCGCCGTGCCGGGCTCCGCTGCCGTTGCCGTTGTGGGCACCGCTGCCGGCGGCTGTGCCCCAGAGGGCGTCGGCCGTCCCTTCGCACCGCAGCCAGCACGGGAACCCGGCCAGTGCCGCCACGAGGTCGGCCGTGTCGACCGGAACGCCGGTGCTGCCCGGCGGGTACAGCACCGGCACCGCCACGCCTTCCACGGCGGCGGACGCAACCGTGCCCGCCGCCGGGAAGTACGGGTTCCCGCCAACCAGAATCCGCAGATGTGGGTCGCCGGGCACCCGCATCCAGGCGACCGCGACCGCAGCCGTACCCGGCGCCCTGGCCGCAGCCGTGCCGGCCGCCACCGCGGGAACCTGGTCCGGGGCACGCGGGTGGGGAGCGACGTCGACGTCTGCGTCCTGCGTCAGGTCGGCGTGCGCCGCGATGAGCGCGGCGAACAGCTGGGCTGGCGCCGGGTCGGGCCGCTGCGACGGGTCCGGCGGGCGGGGGGCGGAAAGCAGCCTGTGGAAGCGGAAACCGTCCAGCATTCCTGCCCCCCGGCTACTGCTGTCCCGGCCAGGTGTGTGGCGGCTGTTGCGGATAGCCGGGCTGCTGCTGCGGGTAACCCGACGGTGGGTAGCCCGACGGTGGGTAGCCCGGCTGCTGCTGCGGATAGGCCGGCTGAGTGTGCTGATAGCCCGGCTGCTGCTGCGGATAGCCCGACTGAGGGTGCGAGTACCCCGGCGGCAGTTGATGTTGGAACTCTCGCTGTGGCACCGGGCCCGGGTGCGTGGCGGTGGCGCCGCCCTGGTTCGGGTCCCCCGCCTCGTGGGTGTGCGGCGCCGCGGTGAGGTCCCGGGGACTGTCCGCGACCTTGGGCAGCAGCAACAGACCTGGGTTGCAGTCACCGGGGCGGACCCGACCGGGACCGCTGGACGTGCCCACCAGGATGAACGCGGTCGCGGCCAGGCTCTGCAGCACGGTCGGCTCGACGGTGTAGTCCTTCTCCCGCTGCAGAGTCGTGCTGAGGTTCCGGCTCACCGTGTTGGAGACGTTGACGGTGTTGGTCCACGTCGACGAATGCGACGTCGTGCTCGACTGGTTCCAGTTCCGGCCGCTGCTTCCGCCGCCGGGGCCGGAACCGCTGGTGCGGCCCTCTCCCCGGGTGAACGCGGTGCCGTCCTGCTCTCCGTAGCTGTTGGCGAACCCTTCGGTGAAGCTGTCGCCGATCTGGTTGGTGACCTGGGAGAGCACGAAACGGAAGCCCTTACCGATGTGATCGGCCGCGCTTGAGGCCTCCCGGGCGTTACCCAGCCGCATGAAGATCGCCGCGCTGTCGCCGGTGCCGATCAGCCTTTCCGCGTCGTCACTGAGGTTCTTGAACAGCAGGACGAGCCGGACGCGGGCGACCTCCGCCTGCCGGGTCAGCGTCGTCAGTGTTTCCCGGCCGAGGTGGTCGGCGCCGGCGATCACGACGACGTCGTTGGAAGCGGCGCGCTCGTGGCTGCGCAGCTGGTGCAGCAACCGCTCGACCAGAATCCGGTCGGTGAGCAGCTTGCGCCGCTTGGAGCTGCCGCGTCCCGAGCTTGTCGTCGCCAGCACCCGCAGCCCGCCGCCCGGCCACCAGGCCGACGGCGCGGCCGGCGGGACATCGGCCGCCGCGGGGTCGGAGCCGGCGAGCGTCTCCAACTCCGTGCGCAGGAAGCTGATCTGGTCGGCCGTGCGCTCCCGCTGACCGAGGTCATACATTCGCTGCTGCAGCGCCTGGACCTCGTAGTCGCTGAACACGCCCTCGCCGACGGCCGAACTCTGGTTGTCGAGGATGCGCAACGCGGCGGCGAGCCGGGCGAAGGTCAGCGGCGCCTCAATCGAGGAGGCCACGCTGCGCAGGATGTTGAAGTCGATCGCGCGCAGGCTCTGGTCACCCCCGCCCCGGCGGTCCGCGTCGAAGGCGTCGGCGAGCAGCTCGGCGACCTGCCGCAGGTCGAGCTCCCCGAGCAGGCCGATCCGTTCCAGCGAGCCGGGCAGCTCCCGGACGTCGACCGGGATCGGCGTGGCCGCGTTGTTGGCCAACATGACCAAACCGGCGCCGACGCTGAGCTCCGACAGGTCGAGCAGCAGAATTCCGGATCCACCCGCGAGCAGCGACGTCCCGCCGGTGGCCAGCAGGCTTGTCCAGCCGGCGCCGGTGCCACCGAAGACGTCGATCCGTGCCGGGCGCCGCGGATCCAACGGGTAGAACTCCAGCGCCGACCCGACCCGATATTGCTCGGCCTGGTCGTGCTGCTGGATTCGGTGCTGCCAGGAGGCGTACGCGACCTGGTAGTCCTGCTCCCGGCGGGCGATCTCCGCCTGGTAGCCCGCCTGGATGGACTTCATTTGATTGCTGACCGTCTGAATCGGTACAAAATACCAGGCGAGCAGGACGAAGCCGATGAGGAGAGGACCGAGGCCGCCTACTGATCCGGCAAGTGTCCCGAGCCCGCCGAGCAGGAACAGACCGCCGACGATCGGCCGCCAGATCTTCCCTGACAACTGTCGCTTGCGGAACTCGAGCGCCCGCAGGTCGGGCACCGGAACCTGGATCCGCGACGGCGGTTGGAAGGCTTCGTGGTGCGCCGTCGCGGGATGCGGGGGCGCATATTCCCAGCCCCAGCGTTCGTTCGGACTGAAAATTCTGGCGATGAGTTCTTCGCTGGGCGCGTTGGCCTGTGGTGCGGTCACCGGGTCACCTGCCTGTTCCCCCGAATCGGCAGTAGTCGACGTCCCCAGGAGGTCTCTGCACATGCCCTGGGGATGCCGTGGACAGATGAACGTTACATCTGTTCACACCACATGTGTAATGGGCCCGTGCAGCATCAAGCCGGGCCTCGTCGCAGATCTGTAGCCGGTACTCGTCTACCTGCGGAAATGCGCTCGCCGACTCGGCGCAGCTCGCTGAAAACCGAGGATGGCTCACCTGCCGGCCCAGCGCAGATGACCGGTCCCCGGTGGCGCGCGCGGCGCCGACGGCCTCGGCAAGGACGAGGGCGTCCTCCACCGCCATGCCGGCGTGACCATCGTCGGTCGGCTGGCAGGGTGGAGCTGAGGTCGGCATAGCAGGAGGTCGGCTTAGCAGAAGGGCCGGGCCGCCACCGAGCGGCATCCGCCGGGTTGACCGCGTTCAACGATTCAGGGGTGGGAGACAGACATACCCGACACAGATCGGAAGCCGCTCGGTGGCCAGGCGGTCCGGCGGCCGGCGGGATCTTCGGTGATCGGGCCGTACGACAGCACGTTCACCGAGCTGTTGACCGACAGCTATCAGCGTCTTCTCGGTGAGCCGATGCTGCCGGGCGGCGATCCCGCCGGAGGGGATGCCACCGGAGGGGATGCCACCGGAGGGGATGCCGTTCGTTGGCTCTACGACGCCGCTCCGTTCGGGCTGCTCGCGCACGACGCGTCGACCGACCCACTTTTCGTTTACGCGAACAAGACCGCGCAGCAGCGTTTCGAGTACACCTGGGACGAGTTCGTCGGGATGCCGTCCCGGCTGTCCGCCCGGCCGGCCGGCCGGCCGGGACGAGCGCCGGCGGCTCATGGACGGCGTCCTGCTGCGGGGGTACGCCAGCGATTACCGCGGCGAACGCACGGCCAGGTCGGGACGCCGCTTCTGGATCGAGGACACGACGATCTGGAACCTCCTGGACCACGAGGGCGTGCTCCATGTGGGCAGGCCGCCCTGATCCGCGGCTGGACCGACGCCTGACGGACGATTCGGGCCACCGCCCGCCGACGCCGATCCGGTCGTGATCGCCCTGACCGAGATCGACGCCATCATGACAACGCTGACCGCCGTCTTCGGTGACCCGCTGCAGATCCATCCGCAGGACGAGCCGGCGGACCCGCCGCGCACCCCGGACCCGTCGCATCACCAGCGATGACGGTGGGCATCGCTCCTGACACGGTTCGTGGGACGGCCGTCCATCGGCAGGGCCGGCCCGTCGGCGGATGGGGTCAACCGGACGGGAGCGGTGGGCTGTCCGCGCCGAGCAGTGCCGGCGGTCCCTCGCAGGACGTGGATGTGAGGTCGTCGGCACGCATCCAGCCGACGCCGGTCCGGCTGTCACCCCGGTCGGGAAGCGCGACGGCGGCCCAGCGGGCACCGTCCTGGATGCGCTGCGGGATCTCGACCAGTACGACCCGGTCGCCGGCGTACTTGACCTTGATGTGCCCCTGGCCGCCGGCGCCGCCAAACACGTCGGACACAGGTTCCCGGACCAGGGCGCACCGCTTCCCCGCGGCGGCGGAACCCAACGTGTCCGGATTGTCGCCGCCGAAGGCGACCTCCGCGACCAGGACGACCGCCACCACACCGGCGGCGAGGACCGTGACGACGACTCGACCACACCCACGTGATCGGCGTGATCGGCGTGGTGCCGGCGGCGGCGGCGCGCTCGCGACGACGTCGTCCGCGCCAATGGCGGTTTCGACCGGCCCGTCTCCGGGGGTCGGCAGCTGCGCACCCGGCCGGATGCGCCGCGGCAGCTCGGTGGCGCCGGCCGCCGAGTGGAGGACCCTGTTGCCTGGGTAGTCGGCGAGGGCCTCGGCGATCAGCCGGTCCCAGCCGTCCACCGTGGCGCCGTCGGTGAGCAGCTTTCCGGCCTCGTACCAGAACTCACGCGGCGTGTTGCTCCACGGTGGCTGGCGGCTTCGGTCGAGACCGGCCCGCTCCAGGAGCTGGCGGGCCACGGCCGGTTCCGCGTAGATCCTGGCCAGCTCGTCGGCGAGTTCCACGAGCGGCGCCTGGCCGCTGGGCCCGTTGACCACGCGCCCAGGATGGCACCACGCCGTGGCGTCATCGTCGCCGGCGCAGGGCACCTTCGCCGATTTTCCGCACCAGGTTCAAGCGTCACAGGTAGGACGAGCCCCTGACCTGGCCAACCGCGCCCGGCCGCGGCGCGAGGGCCGAAGCTGTCGTAGGCCGTGGCTACGGTGTGCCCATGTTTGATCACGTTGGTGTCCAGGTCGGTGATGTCGAGGCCTCCCTCGCCCTCTATCTCGCGGTGTTCGCCCCGCTCGGGATGCGCGAGGCGATGCGCATCCCGCTCGAGGGGTCCGCCGTCGTCGGGCTCGCCGGTCCTGACGGGGTGCCCGCCTTCTGGCTCAGCCCTGCGGCGCGTGCCGAGGCACGGGAGCTGCACCTGGCGTTCCATGCGGCTGACCGGCAGGCCGTCGACGCCGTCCACGAGGCCGCGCTCGGCGCGGGCGTCGAGGTGCTTCACGCGCCACGCGAGTGGCCGGAGTATCACCCCGGCTACTACGCGGTGTTCCTCCGCGATCTCGACGGCCACAACATCGAGGCCGTCCATCACGGAGGTTGATGGGCTCACCGGTCCTCGGCACCTCCGGGGCCGGTCGGCTGTCTCCTCCACTGGCGGAGTCGACGAGGATGGGGCGTGCGGCCACGGGGCCGCGGACGGGAAAGGCTGGGTTGGTGACGCAGACGGGAATCTTCGGGCTCGGCACGCCGGAGCACTGCTACCTCGAGTTCGACCTTCGTGACGGCGCGTCAGCCGCGGAGCTGGTGAAGGCGGTCGCGGCGCTGACCGGCCCGCTGTCGACCGGCGGCGGGGTCAACCTCGTCGTGGGCTTCCGCCCGGAGCTGTGGGCGCTCGTCGAGCCCGATGGAATGCCACCGGGGGTTCACAGCTTCACCGAGCCGGTCGTGGGCATCGAGGGGTTCCAGATGCCCACGACCCAGCATGACGCGTGGGTCTGGGTCGCGGGAGGTGACCGCACCGCCGTCTTCAACAACACGCGGAATGTCGTCGCCGCGCTGGCCACGATCGCGACGGTCGCCAGTGAGGTCACCGGCTGGCTGTACCAGCACGACCGTGACCTGACGGGGTTCATCGACGGGACGGAGAACCCGTCGCTGCTCGACGCGGCCGGCGTGGCCGTGGTGGCGGAGGGCGCGGGCGCCGGCAGCAGTGTCGTCCTGGTCCAGCAGTGGCGGCACGACTCCGACAGCTTCCAGCAGCTCCCCGTCGAGGAGCAGGAACGGGTGATCGGCCGCACCAAGGCCGACAGCGTCGAGCTCGACGAGGACGTGATGCCGCCGACCTCGCACGTCTCCCGGACGGTCGTCGAGGAGGACGGCGCCGAGCTGAAGATCTTCCGCCGGAACACCGCCTTCGGCACGGTCACCGACCACGGCACCATGTTCGTCGGTTTCAGCAGCGAGCAACGACGCCTGGAGATCATGCTGCGGCGGATGGCCGGCGGCGACGACGGCCTGCGCGACGCGCTCACCCGCTACACGACGCCCGTCACCGGCGCCTACTACTTCATCCCGGCGGTGCCGTCCCTGGCGAGGTACGCGCCCGAGGAGGACGGCTGACCGAACTCCCGGCAGCCCGACCGGGCCGGCGGCTCAGCCGTTCGGCCAGGCCGGGTGCCAGGCGGGGCCGGCGTGCTCCGCCGCCAGGTGCCGCCCGTGGGGATAGGTCACCAGCTCGGCGTAGAGGCCGAACGGCGCGAGGCAGTGGATGGTGTACGCCTCGTCGCCGGCCTCGAACAGGTACGCCGGCTTCTTCCGGCCGAGAATGTGGACGTCACGCGTGGTCAGCCATTCGAAGGCGGCGTCGATGTCGTCGACGTAGAACGCCAGGTGCCACCCGCCGATGTCGAACATCGCCGGCCAGCTCTGGTTCTGCCCCGGGTACGGCGGGCATTCGATGATCTCGACCGCCAGGTGCGGCGAGCGCAGGGAGCGCGCCCGGGTCGGCCTGGCCCGGGCATCGACGTTGGCGAACGCGCGCAGCCCGCCCTCGGGGCCGCCCCGCGGCCAGGGCGAGAGGTCCGCTCCCCGCTCGAAACCGAGGACGCCCTCGAAAAAGGCGCTCGCCTCGTCGAGGTCGGCGACGGTGATGTGCATCCGCTCGAAGCCGCGGAACCCGGGCAGCGCCCCGGGGCCCGGAGGCCAGGCCGGAGCCGGAGCCGGCGAGGCGACAACCTCGAAGTGGAAGCCCCACGAGGTCATCCACCTGCCGGCACCGAGCTCGTAGAGCTCCTTGCCGCGCAGGTAGTCGGTGGCCGCGTCGACGTCCGCGACCGCGGCCACCAGGCCCCAGCCGCCGATGTCGAGCAGGTCGGGCCACAGCGGCCGCTGGCGCGGCGTACTCACCTGGAACAGCTCGATGTTGAGGAACGGGCTGCGCAGCACGCGGACGTGGTGGACGACGGAACGGACGTCGGCGTTCGCGATGACCCGCATGAACGGGCCGCGGCGGCCCTCGAACGGGCCCATCGTGTACAGCGTCTGGCATCCGAGGACGTCCACGAAGAACGCGGTCGCCTCGTCGAGGTCGGCGACGGTGATGTTCAGGTGCTCGATGCCGCGCGAGGTCGGCAGGCCCGCGCGGGGCGGGCTAGCCATGGGCGCCGAGCCGGGGACCGGGGGCGAAGGTGACCGGAACGGCGACCGGCGCCCGGTTCACGGTCGGATGGAAGTGGATCTCGGCGCCGTCCTGCAGCCGGAGGTCGTGGAGCCTGCTGAGCAGCTCCTCGAGGGCGATGCGCAGGTTCATCCGGGCCAGGTTGGAGCCAACGCAGCGGTGGGGCCCCACTCCGAAGGCCATGTGCCGGTTGATCTTCCGGTCGAGGTCGAACTCGTCGGAGGCGGGGAACTCGTCCTCGTCCCGGTTCGCCGAGGCCCAGTAGATGATGACCTTCTCGCCCTGCCTGATCTGATGGCCGTCGATCTCGGTGTCGTGCATGGCGGTGCGGGTGATCTGGACGAACGGGCCGTCCAGGCGTAACAGTTCCTCGACCGCCTGTGGCAGCAGGTCGGGGTTCGCACGCAGCGCGGCCGGGATCTCCGGCTGGCGGCAGAACCGGAGCATGATCTGCCCGAGCGCGCCGGCCGTCGTCTCCAGCCCGCCGAGGATCAGCAGCTGCACCGTGCCGATGATCTCCTCATGCGTGATCGGCCGGCCCTGGATCTCGGCGTTGAGAACGGCGTCGACGACGTCGCCGCGCGGTGGCTCACGCCGCCGCTGGTCGAGAAAGCCGTTGATCCACTCGGACAGGCCACGCCAGCACGCCGCCGCGTCAGGATCCTTCGGGGCGCCGGACTTCGAGGCCAGATAGGCGACCCGCTCGATCTGGTCGGCGGGTGCGCCGATCGCGACGTCGAAGAAGGAAAGAGCCGGGTAGGGCCGGGCGAACTCGGCCATGAAGTCGCACTCGCCGCGCTCGACGAAACCGTCGATCAGACGGTTCACCAACGCCCTGGTCCGCGGCTCCCACGGCAGCACGGCCTTCGGCGTGAAGTAGGCGTTGATCAACCGCTTGAACTCACGTTGCAGCGGTGGGTCGATCTCCACCGGCAGGTTCCGCGTCGCGATCGGGCTGGGCGGAACCGTCAGCCCGAACGCCGAGGAGAAGGTCTCCCATTCCTGGGCAACCCGCAGGACGTGGTCATACCTGGTGACGACCCAGTAACCGCCATACTGGTCACTGTGGGTAACCGGACATAACGATCGCATCCGCGTCAGGGCCGGGTACAGGTTGTCGACGAGTTCCTGCGACAGGTGATCGAACTGGTTCCGGCACCAGTCGTCATCGATCGTTTCGCCGGGTGGTCCGGCGCGCTCCCCGCTTACCGCTGCCGAGTCATACGACATGGAATCTCCCCACCGGTACCGGTACGCGGCGATCGCGCTCGAAGATTACGTCGTCGGTGCCGAGCGGTCCAGAGTGACCGGGGCGGCCGCCGCCCCCGCGACGGCCGCGGTCGCGCCCGGAACGTGACGTACGTGCCGCCCGACCGGCGCCTGCCGCCCGCCCGATATGTGTGCTCACAGCCCCGGCCGGGGCCACACCGCGCGGTGTGGTTGCGACCCCGCGGAGCGGGTGGTGTCCTGGGCCGTGGGTACTACCCCGGCGGAGGAGGTGGCCGTGTTCGAGGAGACGCAGTATTTCGCCCCTGTCGTCGAAAAGGCGGACGGGCAGGTCGAAGTCCGCCTGGCCAGCTCCCATCCGGGTGCGGCCGACCGCGAATACCAGGCCCGGCGCAACCAGATCGCCCAGCTCGCCCTGCGGTGGAGACCAGGACAGCCCGTTCCACGGGTGGCGTACACCGAGGCCGAGCACGCGCTCTGGCGGCTGGTCACCGGTGAGCTGGCGCTGGCCTACCGCGGCTGTGCCTGCGCCGAGTTCCTGCGCGGCGCGGCGCGGCTGGGCCTGCCCGCCGACCGGATCCCGCAGCTGGACGAGGTGAGCGGGCCGCTGAGCGAGCTGACCGGTTTCCGTTACGTTCCCGCGGCCGGGCTTGTCGGGCTGCGGGAGTTCTACGGCTCGCTCGCCGACGGCGTCTTCCACGCCACCCAGTACCTGCGGTACCACACGGTGCCCTTCTACACGCCGGAACCCGACGTCGTCCACGAGGTCGTCGGGCACGCGAACGCGCTCGCCAGCGACCGGTTCGCCGCGTTGTACCGGGCGGCCGGCGAGGCGGCCCGCCGCGCCGAGTCGGCCGACACGCTGCAGTTCATCTCCAAGGTCTTCTGGTTCACGCTGGAATTCGGCACGGTCTACGAGGGCGGCGAGCTCAAGGCCTACGGCGCCGGAATCCTTTCCTCGTACGGAGAAATGGCGGAGTTCCGCTCCGTGAACGTCCGCCCGCTGGACGTCACGGCCATGGGAACCACCGACTACGACATCACGAGATACCAGCCGGTGTTGTACTCGGCCGAATCCTTCGGCCAGATCGAGGACGTCGTCGGCGGCTTCTTCGCCGGCTGTGACGACACGTTGATCTCGGGGCTTCGCGCGGCCGCGGTCGACTGACCGGCCCATCACGCCACGGGCGCACTCGCACCGGCCCTACTATCGGGCCCGTGCGAATTCAGGTCCTCGGACCGGTCGAGGTGCTCCTGGGCGGTGCGCCACTCGACCTCGGCCCACCGAAACAGCGCGCGCTGCTCGCCCTTCTCCTGGCGGCCGGCGACACCGTCATCCCGGTCGAGACGATCATCGAGCGGCTGTGGGACGGCCAGCCGCCGGCCAGCGCGACGGCGAGCCTGCAGGTGTACGTCTCGAACCTGCGCCGTCTGCTCGAGCCGGAGCGGGACCCCCGGGAGCGGGCGACCGTGCTGGTGACCCAGGCGCCGGGGTACGTGCTGCGCACCGGCGCGGCGGAGGTCGACGCCCGGCAGTTCGTCGCGGCGCTCGGCGCGGCCCGCGGCTCGCTGGAGGCCGGGCGACCGGCCGAGGCGCTGCCCGCCCTCGACGCCGCCCTGGCGCTGTGGCGCGGTGACGCCTACGCCGACGTGCGGGACGCGTCCTGGATCAGGCCGGAAGCCGGACGTCTCGAGGAGCTGCGGCAGAGCGCCGTCGAGGACCGCGCGCGGGCGCTCGTCGAGCTGGGGCGGCACGACGAGGCCGCCGCCGATCTGGAGGCCCTCACGGCGCGTCACCCGCTTCGCGAGCGGGCCTGGGGGCTGTTCGCCCTCGCGATCTACCGGTGTGGCCGGCCGGCGGAGGCGCTGGCCGCGCTGCGGGCGGCTCGCGCCCACCTGGCCGAGGAGCTGGGCGTCGACCCCGGGCCGGAGCTCGCCGCCCTGGAACTCGCCATCCTGCGTCACGACCCCGCGCTGGCCTGGACCGGTGGCGCCCACGAGCCGGCCGCGGCGCAGCCGGCCGTGTCTCCGACGACGGGGCTGGACGGCCCGCGGCCCGTGCTCCCCGACGTGTCCCCCGCCGGGGCCGGGGCCCCTGAGCCGTCCGGCCCGTTCGTGGGCCGCGACGAGGCCCTGGCGGCGCTGCTCGCGGCGATCCCGGCGCCGGCCCGGCGCGGGCGCGTGGTGCTGGTCGACGGCGAGCCGGGTGTCGGCAAGACGCGGCTCGTTGCGGAGCTGGGCCGCCGGTGCGGCCGGTTGACGGCCTGGGGAGCGTGCCCCGAGCACGAGGTGGCGCCGGCCCTGTGGCCCTGGGAGCAGAGCCTGCGCGCGGTGGCCGCCGCGCGGCCGGACGTCCCGGTGCCGCCCGGCGTGGCCGCGCTCATCGACCAGCGGGCGCAGGAGCCCGGCGGGTACGACGCGGCCGGAGCCCGGCTGCGGCTGTACGAGGGAGTCGCCGGCTACCTCGCGGCGGCCGCGCCGTTGGTCATCGTCCTCGACGATCTGCACTGGGCGGACGTCTCCTCGCTGCGGCTGCTGGCCCACGTCGGCGGGGCGGCGCCGCGGGGCGTGATGGTGATCGGCACGTTCCGCACCCACGAGGCCGGCGCGCTGGCGGACACCCGCGCCGCGCTGGCCAGGTCCGGCTGCGAGCGGCTCCGCCTCGACGGGCTGGACGACGCCGCCGTCCGCGAGCTGATGCGGGCCACCACCGGCACGGACCCGGGACCCGAGACGGCGAGCGCCCTGCGCTCCCGTACCGCGGGCAACCCGTTCTTCATCGGTGAGCTCGTCCGCCTGCGCGGGCCCGGCCGACGCGGCCTGGCGGGGCCCGGCGCCGCCGGGCCGGCCACGGACCGGGGCGCGGAGCAGGACAGGGCGCAGGGCGCGCTGCCCGATCACGTCCGCGATGTGCTGTCCCGGCGGGTCGCGCGCCTGCCGGAGCCCGCCGCCGCGCTGCTCGCCACGGCGGCGGTGGCCGGCGGCGAGTTCGACGCGGACGTGGTCGCCCAGGTCGCCGGGCACACCTTCGAGACATCCCTCGACCTGCTCGACGCCGCGCTCGCCGCCGGGCTCATCACCGAGGCCGGCGACCGGCTGGGCCGGTTCCGGTTCTCCCACTCGCTGGTCCGCGAGGCGCTCGACGCCGGCCACTCCCGGCTGCGCCGCGCGCACCTGCACCGCCGGTACGGCGAGGTCACCGCCGAGCGGTACGCCGGACGTCCCGAGCGGGCCGGCGAGGTCGCGCGGCACTGGCTGGCCGCCGCCGAGCTCGGCGCCGAGACGGCCCGTGCCGCGACGGAGCACGCCGCCCGCGCGGCGCGCGCGGCGGCCGACCGGCTCGCGCCCGAGGACGCGGCCGGCTACTGGCAGGAGGCGCTGGCCGCGGCCGAGCTGGCGGGCGCAGACCGCGGCACCCGGCTGGAGCTCCTCCTCGGCCTGGTCAGCGCCCGGTACGCGGCGGGCCAGCTCAACGACGGGCTCGACGTGGTGGACCGGGCCCTCGACGAGGCCGGCGACGATCCGCACCTGATCGTCCGGGTCGCCGAGGCCGCGATGGGTGGCTCGCCGTGGTTCCCGTTCCCCTACGGCACCGACCGCGGCCGACTGCACCGCGCGCTCGAGCGGGCGCTCGGCGGGCTGCCGGCCGCCGGCCGCGACCGGGCGCTGGCCGTCGGCTGCCTCGCGGTGCTCGAATCCCACGTCGGACGGATGGCCGAGGCCGAGCGGGCCGGCGCACTGGCCGTGGCCGCGGCGCGGGACGTCGCCGACGACCTTGCGCTGCTGCCGCGGGTCCTGCACCTGCGCAGCCTCACCGTGACCGGGGCCGACTACGCCGAGCACCGGCACGCCTGCGCGCGAGAGCTGGCGTCCCTGCCGTCGACACCACCGGAGCTGCTGGTCGGCGCCCACCTCACCCTCGTCGACAACCTGGTCCGCTTCGGCCACGTCGCGCGGGCACGGGTCGCGCTGGACGAAGCGGACACGATGATCACCCGGCTCGGCTCGCCGACCCTCGCCTACCAGGCGGCGATCATGCGGGCGGCGCTGCTGGCCTTCTCGGGCGAGCTCGAGGAGTCCGCGGACGTGGCGACCGCCGCCGTCGGGCGCCTCGGGCTGGCCGCGCAGAACGGGGTCGAGAGCTCGTTCGTCGCGAACGTCATCGACCGGGCCCTCCAGGCCGGCACGCTGGCCCGGCTGGCCGACACGCTGGCCCGCTCGCTGGCCTCCACCGGCATCGAGGCCCTGCGCGGGTCACTGGCGCTGGCCCTCGCCGCCGCCGGGCGCCCCGAGGCGGGCCGCGCCGCGCTCGCCGAGATGCGGCTGCCGCCGCGCGACTACACCTGGCTCAGCGCGGTCGTCATGCGGCTGAACGCCGCGGTGGCCCTCGGCGTGCTGGACACCGTCGAGGAGGACATCGCCCACCTGCGGCCGCACTCGGGCGAGCTGGCGAGCCTGGGCACCTGCACAGCGGTCGTCGGGGCCGTCGACAGCCACCTGGGCGAGGCCTACCTGGCGCTCGGCGACCACATGGCCGCCCGGGAGCACCTGACCGCGGCCCTCGCCCTGCTCGAGGCGAACGACTCCCCCTACTGGACGGCAAGAGCGCACCAAGCGCTTGCCAAGTGCCCGTAAAGCGGCAACCGCCACGCTGAGTCCCATCCGAAGGAAAAAGGGAGGGAACCTCGATGGCCCGCGCACTGATCATGGATGACCTGGCCGGTTTCGTCATCGCGCACGCCGGGATGCGCCGGGAGTTCGGCCGGCTGGCCCGGGTCGCCCGTGCCCCGCGGGACGCCGAGCACGCCGCGCTGATCGAGGAGCAGATCGCGCTGACCACCGGCGTCCTGCACAGCCATCATGCCGGCGAGGACCGGGACCTCTGGCCGCTGCTGCGCCTGCGCGCGCCGGAGGCAGCCGGCGAGCTCGACGCTCTCGCCGCCGAGCACGAGTCGGTCGACCCGCTGCTGGCCGCGGCCGCCGACACCGCCGTCGCGCTCACCGAGCGGGCTCAGGTTCTCGAGGCGCTGCACGACCTGATCAACGTGCACCTGGACCACGAGGACACGGTCGTCCTCCCGCTGATGCTCGACCATCTGACCCTGGCCGAGATGGAGGAGATCGGCCGGCAGGCACTCGCCGAGATCGGCCGGCGGCGCGCGCCCGCGGTCTTCGGGTGGTACTCGAGCGGCGCGCACAAGGAGCTGCGTACGGCCGCCCTCGCGACCGTTCCGCCCATCCCGCGCTTTCTGTTCAACCGCTTCTGGTGGCCGTCCTACCAGCGTCGCTTCGAGCTCCTCTACGGCGCCGACGAGCACGCTCTGCTGAGCGTCTGATCCGGCCGGGCCGGGCCGTGCCCGGCCGGGCACGGCGCACGATGTCGGCGTCGCGACCCTGGACCGACGCCGTCTGTCCGCGCGTGAGACGGTGCCGGCGCGGGGCCCTCGATCGTCATGGAGGACGCGTGCGACGGCCGTCAGGTGTGGTGCACCGCAGGTGGACGATCGGTCTCGTGCTGGTCGCGGCCGTCCTTCCCGCGTCGTGCGGCGATTCGGCCGGCACGACGGCGGGCTCCCCCGCGATCTCACCCGGCACCAGGGTCTCGCCCGGGGCCGCGGTCTCGCCCGGCGGGTCGGTCGGATCGGGCGAGTCCGGCGCGGCTGCCGGAGCCGATCCGCGGGACGGCGCGGAGCCGTCCCCGGCGGTCGCGCGGTGCACGGCGGCGGGACTCGCCGCGTCACTGGACGCGGCACCCGCGGAAGGCACAGGCCAGCAACAGCTTCACGTGATCTTCGCCAACCGTTCCGCGGCCGGCTGCGCCCTGTACGGACACCCCGGCGCGCAGCTGCGGTCGGCGACCGGAGACACCTGGGACCTCGTGCGGTCCACCCTCGTCAATCCCACGCGGGTCGTCCTGGCGCCCGGCGAGCGGGCACACGCGACGCTGGCCTACCTGCCGACCGACCCCGGCGACGGCACCGGCAACCCTGTCTTCGCTCCGGTCACCCTCGTCCTGACCCCTCCGGACGAGCGGGACTCGCTGTCGGTCCCGTGGACGCGCGGACCCGTCCTGCGGCAGGACGGCGCCACGCACCCCGGCACGTACATCTCCGCGTTCGAACCGGGCGCCTGAAGCCTTCCCAGGTGGACGCCGCTGTCCCTCGGGCACGCGGCCCGCGTTTTTCACGTTTCAAGGCTTGGCTTCAAGGCTTGGTTGTCATCTGGTGTTGTCAGCTGGTGCTGTCAGCTGGTAACGACTTATCCGTCCTGCGCGGATTCAGCCGAACGCGATCCTCTGACCCATCTGAGTCGGGTTGGCGTGTGTCGACGTCGCGGTGTGCCGTGTAGCCCTCGTGTGGCCCGTGTTCGGGGGCGATAACGGTGCCGGGACGGTCACTCCGCGGTCCGGCCCTCCAGGAGCCAGGCCTCGACGTCGCCGGCCCGCCACAGGTCGAAAAAGGGCACGGACCGGATCGGCTCGGGAAAATCATCACGAGCGCACAGCCGCCGGGCACGATCCGCCGAGATGCCCAGCCGACGGGCGATGTCCGCGGTACTCCACAGGTCATCGGCTGTCACAACAGCATGCTACGCGTATGCCCCACAGGCGCGGTGGCTGTCATCCGGGCGTGCGCGGGTCCGACGCCCACCCGGTCGCATCCGGCCACGCACGGAGCACACGACCCGCCGGCCGCTTCCTGTCCACGATCGACCGCAGGCGACACACTCGCGATCAAGGTGTACGGTGGATCCGTTGCTCTTCTATTTGGGTGCCGCCGGTCACCTTCAGGATGGCATCACCGGTGATCAGAAGTTGGAGATCACCGCGCAGATTCGGGACACCACGTGGGTGTACCGCAGCAAGCGAGCGAGGAGCGACCGTGTCAGAAGGTACTGTCAAGTGGTTCAACGCCGAGAAGGGCTTCGGCTTCATCTCAGTGGACGGCGGAGGGCCCGACGTCTTCGCCCACTTCTCGTCCATCGTGGGTGACGGCTACAAGTCGCTCGAAGAGGGGCAGCGCGTCTCCTTCGACATCGAGCAGGGGCAGAAGGGGCCGCAGGCCGCCAAGGTGCAGCCCCTCAGCTAGCACAAGTAGATAGAAGCCAGCTCGTCTTGGGGCTAGAACCTCAGTTTTTGCAGGGGTCCGACAAGCCCGATCGCGTAGCTGCGTGGCAACCGGCCCACGTCGCCATCGAGATCATTTCAAGACTTGAACGTATTCACCCTGCTGTCCGTGAAGTGCGGTTTTCGGACGCGGGGGCGCGCGAGGATTCGTGCGTTTGACATAGTTGGTGGGCATACCCAACAGTCCGGCGGTACCTCTGACTTGGGCAGACAGTTCACGTACAGACCGCGGGAACTACTGCGCGGGGACTACTGCCGCCGATCGCCAGCGGTCGGTTCGGGAGTAGGTCGGTCGATCATGGGCCGACGCGGCCGCGCCCGTGTACCCGCGGGGCTGTTGTGATCAAATATGTCGCTGACTCCTGAAGACTGAGCCCCTGGGACCCACAAGGTCCCAGGGGCTCAGTCTGTTTCGTCCCAGAAGCCAGGTCTGTTTCGGGATTCAGGTCTCATCGTGCAGTCCGGTCGAGGGGCGCCGGTGGCAGTGCGGCGACCCAGCGGCGGACCTCCCGGCGGCTGCGCAGCCGGACCAGCTCCTTCCCGCCGTTGAGCGGATCCGCGAAGCGGGCGCCGTAGCGCGTCCGGTACTCACCATGCTTGCGCCACCCCCAGCGGATCGGATGCGAGGCCCGCGGCAGCTCACGCCAGCGTTCCCGGTTGCCGTTCCACAGCGTGGTCCGGCACACGATCCGGCGGGCCGTCCTCGTCACGACCTGCCATTCGACCAGCCAGCGCGGCAGGTCCAACCAGACGACCGTGTCCGCCCGGGCCCACAGGAGCTCGCGCACGGCCGCGTAGTTGCCGTCGACGATCCAGCCGGGGGCGCCGGTGATCTCGTCGACGTCGGTCCGGAAGGCGGGGCGGGGCACCCAGCCCGGGCCGTGGTACAGCGCGTCGAGCTCGACGTGTGGCACTTTCAGGCGTTCCGCCATGTTTCGGGCGAGTGTCGACTTCCCGGCCCCGGACGCCCCCACCACCAGTACCCTGCGCACAGCGATGATCTTAATCCGGCCCTGGACCGGCGCGCGGTCGCCTGGGCAGCTGCGGCCAGCGGGTGCTCCCGGGGCAAGCGCCGTAGTCTGGGTGGACGCCAGGAGCGATGGATGGGTTATCCACAGTGACCATCGTCGCCGTCCCAGGCGCACAAGCACCGCTCCCGAACACCGAGGAGGACCGCTGCGCATGGCCATCGCGAACGGTCCGGACGGCGTGCCCATTCCGCTGCGGCCGCGACATCCGGCTGACTTCGACGCGTTCTACCAGGGGACACCGCCCTGGGACATCGGCCGCCCCCAGCCTGCGTTCGAGGCCCTCGCCGAGGCGGGGCTGATCCGCGGCCGGGTGCTCGACGTGGGCTGCGGCACCGGGGAACACGCTCTGATGGCCGCCGGTCGCGGCCTGGAGGCCACCGGCGTCGACACCGCCGCGGCAGCCATCGCCCGTGCCGATGCCAAAGCGGCCGACCGGGGCATCTCGGCTCGGTTCCTGGTCTGGGACGCACTGGAGCTGGTCGCCCTCGACGAGAGGTTCGACACGGTGCTCGACTGCGGCCTGTTCCACGTCTTCACCGACGACGACCGCGCCCGTTTCATCGCGACCCTCGGGGCCACGATCGCCAGCGGCGGCCGCTATTTCATGCTCTGCTTCAATGATCAGGTTCCCGGGGAGACCGGACCACGCCGGGTCAGCCAGCACGAGATCCGAGCCGGTTTCACCGACGGCTGGCGGGTCGACTCCGTCGAACCGGCCGAGATCGAGATCACCATCGGGCCGAGCGCGATCCCGTCCTGGCTGGCCACCATCACCCGGCTCTGAGCACCGGTCGTCTCGGCCCGGAATCAAGGATGTCGCCACCGCCGCTTCTGCGACGGTGGCGACATCGTCTCTCTGGGTGTGATCAGAGGTTGAGCGCGTCCAGGATTCCCTGCCACACAGATCCGCGGGTCGGAAGCGTGATGGACGGAGTCAGCTCGGCGTACGCCTTACCGGTGATGTTCGCACCGTTTATGGTGCCGGTCACGGTCGAGGTGCCCTCCCAGTACGAACCCTGCGGAACAAGCGGGTTGTACAGCTCCTGGTCGGCGAGCCGGGGTGTGATCGTCAACGATCCACCAGGAACGTTGATCGACCATTTCTGTTGGTAGGTGATGCCTGTGTGTGGGCTCGTCCAGCTACCCAGCGGCGTCGAGGAGATGGTGCCGGGGGCGAGGTTCGTGGTGGTGCCGTTGGCGTTCACCCGGGTGCCGACCGTCTCAACAAGCTGGTTGTTGGCATTGTGGATGAAGTAGAGCATGTACTGCGTGTTGTCGTCGAGCTGGATACTGAACCACTCCCAGCCTCCCGGACTAGCAGTGAAGTCACCCCACTGGTGGTCCTGCCAGGCGGTGCCGGTGACGTTCACGGGCACACCGTGGTCCAGGAGCGTTCCGCTCGCCTTGAGGTTCGTCTGGGAGTAGTAGCCGGACTGACCGAACGGCCCGTAGGGAATGACTCCGGCATTCCCGTGCAGCGCCGCCGGCTGTGTCTGACGGAGGGTGAGGTTGATGCCCGCGTAGCTGAGGTCCGCGAAGCCGCCCGAAAGATGGTTGACGCCGTTCTTGCCATCCATGTGGTACAGGCCGACGGTGTTGTTGAAGCCACCACCGGCCGGAACGACGTCAGGCAGGAGTGCGTAGGTCGCCTCGTCCTGCTTGAAGGCCTGGCGGGTGACGTCGCTGATCGCGAGATGCCCGTTCCAGATCGCTGTTACCGGCTCGGTCCCCAGCGCATCCATACGGATCATGGTCATCTCGAACCCATACTCATGGGATTTCCCGAAGATGTCCTTGCCCTGCAGGTGCCCGGTGAAGTACCACCACTCCATCGATGCGTCACGGTGCGGCGCCTCGTCGCCCGGCAGGGAAACCGGCCCCAGCGTGACGGCGGACGCGCCGGGCGCACCCACGGCGAGCAGGAGAAGTGACGAGGCAGCGGCGACGAATCCCACCAGCAGCGGACTTCGGCGCCGTCTCCCGTTGCGTAAGCGGTCAGGGATGAATCTCATTCTGCGGTCTCCTTTGGGGTGCGATCGTGGACGGTGTGGACTGGGGCATCGATGGATCATTCCGGCGCGCCGTCGAGCATGCCGCGGAATCCACCGGGTTCGTAGGATCCGATGACGAGCTGCTCCAGCACGCCGAGTCCGATTCGGTCACCCCAGACCGCGCGTACGACCTGCTGAACGTGCACACAGTCGGGAGCAATGGTGTCCAGTTCCGCCACCTTGAAGGTCTCGCCACCCACGGCCAGTTCGTCGTGCCATCGGCCGTGTCCCCATGTGGGGTGCAGGTAGCCGACGCCCTTCATCCGGAAGGTCTGCAGCGGCTCCAGCTCCACGGTCTCGCCCGGGGCGAGGAGCAGTGACGCTCCGGCGGAGCGCTCCAGCCAGGGCTGCCCCGCCTCGTTCTCCATCACCACGTAGTGCAGGCACTCATCGGCGAAGTTCAGCGGCGCCCACAGGAAGAACACCTGCGGCAGAGCGGTACGCGGTGCGGCGGGCGTACGTTCACCCACACCACGAATTCCCCAGGAGCGGTCCTTCGTGCCGTAGGTCCCGTCGTTCACCCGGATGTCCTGGCCGCCGGATGCGAGCTGACCGGTCCAGGTCACCATCTGGGTGGCCCGGGTGGAGTCGGTGCGAAGCTCGGTCCCGTCATACTGCGTGGCCCGCGGCTCCTCGTGAGCCGGCGTACGGGCGGTGGCGGTGAGGTCGGCGACCAGCCCGTGTTCCGCGGCGTCGACCAGGATGCGGTTGACCCGAAGCGGCTCGACGATCTCCACCGAGATCGGGCCGATGCTCGTCCGGGTCCGGTCCAACGGGATGCGCCCCGACGCGAACACCGACCGCTGCACCCCGTCGTGAACCACGCTGAAGGCGGCGTCGATAATCCCACGACTGGGATAGAGACCGAACGCGAGCGCGAAATACATCTGCTCGTCGTATACTCGGCGATTTTCGGCTGGTCACGGTGACGGGTGTCGGCGGAGTGGGCAAGACCCGGCTGGCGTTACGCACCGCGGCCGAAGCCCGGCGGGCGTACCCGGGCGGAGCCTGGTTCATCGAGCTGGCCCAACTACGCGACCCACGCCTGCTCGGGCACACCGTCGCCGCCACTCTCGGATGCCCGCCGAGGGGAGCCGACCAGCTTCTGGCGACGCTGACCGATCACATCGCGTCGAGACGCATTCTGCTGTTACTGGACAACTGCGAGCATCTGGTGGACGCCTGCGCCGAGCTGACCGACATCCTGCTGGGCGCCTGCCCCAATCTGCACGTCCTGGCGACGAGTCGGGAGTCGCTGCGGGTCGCCGGTGAGACGGTCTACATGGTCTCTCCGTTCCCGGTACCCGACGGGCACGACGCGCGCCGGCACGCCGCTTCCGACGCGACGACACTGTTCCGCGAGCGGGCACGCTCGGTCCGCCCGGACTTCGAGCTCACCGAGGACAACCGGGCCGTGGTCGGCGAGATCTGCCGCCGGCTGGACGGGATCCCCCTCGCCATCGAGCTCGCCGCGGTCAAGACCCGGGCGCTACCGCCCGCCGAAATCCTGGCCCGTCTCAGCGAGAACACTGAGATCCTGCGCCATGACGGCCGGCGCGTCGCCGATCGTCAGCGCACACTGCGTACCTGCGTCGACTGGAGCTTCGATCTCTGCACGCCGCAGGAGCGGCTCCTGTGGACCCATCTGTCGGTGTTCGCCGGCGGTTTCGAGCTCGACGCCGCCGAGGGGATATGTGGGGACGAGCGTTTCGCCGATCCCCTGCTGGATCTGATCTTCTCCCTGGTCGACAAGTCAATTCTCACGTACGAACCCGGCGCGGAACGCGGCCGTTTCCTCCTGTTGGAGATGCTGCGGCAGTACGGGCAGGAGAAGCTCGAGGAAAGCGGCGGGTGGCAGGCGATGCGACGCCGGCACCGTGACTGGTACGCCGATCTCGCCGCGCGGGCCGACCAGGAGTGGACCGGGCCCGGGCAGCAGTCGTGGCTCAGCCTCGAGCAGGCGCTGGCCCAGTTCCGCCGCGACGGTGACCTCAACCGCGAGCGGGAGACCCTGGCTCTGCTCACCCTGGCGGCGGCGCTCAGCGCCACCCCGGAGGCGACCCAGCGGTACCACGCCGAATGGGTCGCCATCGCGGAGCTCCGCAACGACCACCGGCTCCGCTCGTACGCGGAGTGGGCCTACGCCATTGCCACCTGGCGTACCGGCGACCCCGAGCGGGCCCTGGCCGTCGCGCGCGCGGCGCTCACCAGCCGGCCCGACCATCTGGGCTTCGCGCTGTGCCTGGAGACGCTGGCCTGGATCGAGACCAGCCTCGGTGAGTGCGCCACAGCCGCCGTCCTGCTCGGCGCGGCGGACCGGCTCTGGGAGCGGATGGGCACCTCGACCGTCGCGCTGCCCGCCCTGTTCAGGTTCCGCCGGCGCTGTGAGGCCAGGTCCCGCAAGGCGCTCGGCAGGCGGTCCTTCGACGCCGCCTGGACGCAGGGCGCCGCCCTCTCCTCCGAGGACGCCTGCGCCCGTGCGACGAAGGGGTCGTACTCCGCCTCGCCGGCCGGCGCCGCCAAGCGGGATCCGGGCTGTCGGTTGACGAAGCGGGAACGCCAGGTCGCGGACCTGGTCGCGCGGGGGCTGAGCAACAAGGAGATCGCGGCGACCCTGGTGATCTCCCCCCGCACGGCCGAGACGCACGTCCAGCAGATACTGAACAAGCTCGGGTTCACCTCCCGCTCCCGGATCGCGGCCTGGATCGCCGACCAGCCGGCCGGGGCCACCGGATAGACCGGCAGGCCCACCCGGCCACGGGGCGGGCGGGCCACGCGAGGGCCGGCTGGGGACGGCCGCGGGTTAGACGCCGGTCGGCACTGTGGGAGCGGCCACGATCACCTGATCCGCACGATCCGGATCGACGTCGTGTGCCTGGACGGGAAAGACCACTCTCAGCTGCCGCCCGCGACGCCGGGCGAGCAGGAGGGCACTCGCCGCCGCGACGAACGCGACCGCCGCGAGCGCCCAGCCGGTGCTGTACTCCGCGTCGCGGGTCGAGCCGCCGTCGGCGGCGGTGGTCAGGAACACCGTGCCGACCGTGGCGATGCCGATGACCTGGCCGAGCTGCATCAGGGTCAGCAGCAGGCCGCTGGCGTCGGCCGCGTCCTCGACCGGGACGTGTTCGAGCGTCACCGAGATGATGATCGACATCACGCCGAGTCCCAGGCCGATCAGCGCGGTGAGGATCTCGTAGCGCGCGCCGCCGCCGGCCAGCGGCCCGAGGAACAGATACGAGACGGCGGCGAACACCAGCCCGACCGGGATCAGGTTCGCGTGCCAGCTGGACGGCAGGCGCTGCCAGCTCAGCCCGACCGCGGCGAACGCGACGACGCACGGGACGAACGCCAGCCCGGAGCGCAGCGGACTCATCCCCAGGTCGCCCTGCAGGTGCAGGGTGGTGGTGAACAGGAACCCGGCCCACGACGCCGGCCCGAGCAGCAGCGTGCCGGCGGCGGGCAGCAACCCGGGCGCGCGCAGCACCCGTCCCGAGATCAACGGACGTCGCCCGCGGGCCGCGACCCACCGTTCCACCAGGACGAAGACCACGAACAGGACGACACTCGCCGCCAGCGACACGGCCGTCCAGGCCGGCCAGCCCAGCTCGTGACCGAGGATCAGCGGCATCACGAAGAGCAGCACCGCCGCGCTGAGGACGAGCAGGCCGGGAATGTCGAGGTCGACCCCCGCGCGCCCCTCGTCCGAGGGCATGACCCGCCGGCCGACGACGAGCAGCAGCACCCCGATCGGCACGTTCACCAGGAAGACGGTCCGCCAGCCGGCGTCGAACAGGTTCGCGCTGACGAGCAGCCCGCCGGCGGCCTGGCCGACGACGACACCGCCCGCGATCACCGCGGAGAAGTAGCCGAGCGCCCGCATCCGCGCGGCACCGGCGAAATTGCGCTGGATCAGGCTCATGACCTGGGGGGTCATCAGCGCGGCGCTGACCCCCTGCAGGAACCGGAAGGCGATCAGTGAGGACGTCCCGGGTGCCAGGCCGCAGGCCAGCGAGGCCACGGTGAACCCGGCGAGCCCGGCGTTGAACACGCGCCGGTGCCCGAACATGCCGCCCAGCCGCGCACCGGTGATCAGCAGAACCGCGTAGGAGAGGACGTAGCCGGCGACGATCAGCTGTAGCCCGGCGCCGGAGACGTCCAGATCCGTCCGCAACGTCGGCAGCGCCACGTTGACGATGCTGACGTCCAGGATGGCCATGAACTGGCCGAGGAGGATGACGGCCAGCAGGGCTCCGCCGGCCGCCGGGCGCTCAGTGGCGGGATGTGGTGCCCGCGTCCGAGAGGTGTGTGCTGCTTCGACCATGAGCCTCAGCATGAGGCGGTCCGGATACTGGTAACGAGAGCCTGTCGATACTGGTACTCGCAGCACCTGGCACCGGCGCCACACAGCGGACAAGCTGGTGGCCGTGACGATGACGCAGTCCCATGCCCTTCCGGCCGCGGCGGTCCGTAACGTACGCCCGGCGCCGGCGGGCTCGACGACGGCCGGCTCGCGGACGACGGCCGGCCCGCGGGACGGGCGGCGCCGGCCGGAGCTGGCCTCGTTCCTGCGCAGTCGGCGGGAGCGCATCACCCCCGACGAGGTCGGCATGCCGCCGGGGCCCCGCCGCCGCACGCCGGGCCTGCGCCGGGAGGAGGTCGCCCAGCTCGCGGGCGTGGGCGTCACCTGGTACACCTGGCTGGAGCAGGGCCGTCCGATCAACGCCAGCCCGCAGGTGCTGGACGCGGTGGCGCGCACGCTGCGGCTCGACGCCGCCGAGCGCGAGCACCTCTACCGCCTGGCCGACACGCCCGGGCCGCAGCCCGCCACCGACGAGGCGCCGGCTCTGCCGCGGGACATGCGGACCATCCTCGACAGCCTGGACCCGCTGCCCGCGTGCCTGGTCAACGCGCGTTCCGATGTGCTGAGCTGGAACGCCGCCTATGCCGCGCTGTTCCCCATCCTCGTGAACGCCTCCGCCGCCGCGCGGAACTCGATCTGGTTCGCGTTCACGACCCCGCGCTGCTGCAACCCGCTGGTGAACCTGGACGAGCAGGCACCCGAACATGTCGCGATCTTCCGGTACCGGTACAGCCAGCACATGGGAGACCCGGGCTGGCAGGAGTTCGTCCAGCGGCTGTGCGCGGCGAGCGCCGAGTTCGCCCGGCTGTGGGCGACGCACGACGTGGCCCCGCCGCGGCCCTGCGACAAGGTGTTCCACTATCCGGCGGTCGGGGACATCGCGACCCGCTCCACGAACCTGGACCTCACAGCCCTGCCCGGCACCCGGATGGTCATCTACACCCCGGTCGACGACGAGAGCCGGGCCAACATCGCCTGGCTCCGCGACCACCCCGAGGCGACTGTCCCGGACCACCAGCACTGATCCCGCCCGCCGCACCGCCCGCCGGCCACGGCCCGGCAGGATGGCGGGCGGCGCTCCTCAGGCGGCGGCGAGGGCGGCGGGCGCGGGGCGCAGCGTCGCGCCCGTATCGGCGTCGAACAGGTGGAGCCGGTCCGCCGCGGCGTACAGCCGGAGCCGCCCGGCGGCGGTGACGTCGGTCCGCGGGCTCAGCGCGGCGGTGAAACGGGACGTCCCCGGACGACCGCCGGGCGCGCGCCCGGATTCATCACCGGCCTCCTGGCCGGGTTCCCGGCCGGTGAGCTCGTCGTCGCCGGCGGCGAGCGCGATCGCCGCCCGCGCCGCGCTCCCGGTGAGGGCACCCGTCACCATCTCGCCGTGGGCGAGGGTCTCGGTGCCGAGCCGCTCCACAAGGTCGACGTCGACGTCGAGGATCAGGGCTGGTCCCGGCGGCGGTTCGGTCTGGACGTCATGCGGCCGCACGCCGACGATCACCTCGGTGCCGGCCGACGGGGTGAGCCCGGCGGCGACGTCCACTGGCAGCACGAGGGTCTGGTCGCCGACCCGCAGCGCGACGGCATGATCCTCTGAGACCAGCCGGCCGGGGACGAGGTTGGCGGGCGGGCTGCCGATGAACGCGGCGACGAAGACGTTCGCCGGGCGGTTGAACAGGTCATCGGGCGTGCCGACCTGCTGCAGCCGCCCGTCGTGCAGGACGGCGACCCGGTCGGCCATCGTCATCGCCTCGGTCTGGTCGTGGGTCACGTAGAGCGTGGTGGTGCCCAGCGAGCGCTGGATGCGAGCGATCTCCGCGCGGACCCGCACCCGCAGCTTGGCGTCCAGGTTCGACAGCGGCTCGTCCATCAGGAACGCCCGCGGCTGACGGACGAGCGCACGCCCCATCGCGACACGCTGGCGCTGGCCGCCGGACAGCGCCCGCGGCCGCCGGTCGAGGAGCTCGGTCAGGCCGAGCGTCTCGGCCGCGGCGGCCACCCTGCTGTCGCGTTCCCGCCGGTCGACCCCGGCGAGCTTCAGGCCGAACTCCATGTTGCGACGCACGGTCATGTGCGGGTACAGGGCGTAGCTCTGGAAGACCATCGCGAGGTCACGGTCGGCCGGCGCCACCCGGGTGACGTCCCGGCCGCCGACGAGGACCTGGCCCGCGGTGGGCGCGAGCAGGCCGGCGACGATCCGCAGCGCCGTCGTCTTGCCGCTGCCGGAGGGACCGACGAGGACGAGGAACTCGCCGTCCCCGATCACGAGGCTGAGGTTGTCGAGTATCGGCCGGACATCGTAGGTGAGCGTGACGTCGCGGAACTCGATCGTGGACATGGGGCTCCCTCTTCCCTGCGGCACCTGTGCCGGACGTGTCAGCCGCCCCGACGTGCGGAATTCCGGGCGCGGAATTCCGGACGCGTCGGACGGGGGTGCGTGCGGCGCCCGACCGGCCGTGGTGGGCATTCGGGAGAGGGAGTTCCCGATGCCCGCGTCATGGCGCCGTCCGGCCAGGTTCGCATGATCCGCGCCGGCCGTCCAGACCCTCATCCGGGACGCTTTTCGACTCCTTTACGGAGTCCGCCGAACACTCTTCGGAGTCTATTTATCCGAGGGTCATCAACCCTTGACAGTCCCGTCATGTCCGTTCACAGTTTCGAAGCCATGAGAGCGCTCACACGCGATCAGCGCGGTGGGTGTGAAGCCAGAGGGAGGGCTTCATGAGGGCACGACGAGGTCGCCACGCGGCCATGGCCGGGACGGCCGTCCTGGCCATGGCGTTACTGACCAGCGCCTGCGGTGACGACGGAGGGAAGACCAAGCTCACCATCAACACGTTCGGCGTCTTCGGCTACACGGATCTGTACCGGGAGTTCGAGGCGAGCCACCCCGACATCGAGATCGTCGAGACCGTCAGCGAGTACAACGACCACCACAACAACCTGGTCAACCACCTCGCGGCCGGGTCCGGAGCCGCCGACGTCGAGGCGGTCGACGAAGGCTTCATGGCGCAGTTGAAGGCCGCTCCGGAGCAGTTCGTCAACCTGCTCGACCTGGGAGCGGGCGACCGGCAGGCCGACTATCCCGAGTTCAAGTGGGCCGGGTCGCTGTCGGCCGACGGGAAGACCCAGATCGGCCTGGGAACCGACGTCGGCGGGCTCGCGATGTGCTACCGCACCGACCTGTTCGCCGCCGCCGGGCTGCCGACCGACCCGGCAGCGGTCAGCGCGCTCTGGCCGAGCTGGGACGACTACTTCAAGACCGGGCGCACCTTCACCGCGAAGAACACCGGCCCGAAGTTCTTCGACGCCGGCACCAACATCTACAACGCGCAGGTCTTCCAGCTCGACGAGAGCTACTACGCCACCGGCACACCCGACTTGATCGTCGGTTCGAATCCGCAGGTCAAAGCCGCCTTCGACGCGACCGCGCAGGCCATCGCAGACGGCCAGTCCGCCGGGCTGGTCGCGTTCGAGGACGAATGGGTGACCGCGATGAAGGCGGGCACCTTCGCGACGATCACCTGCCCGGCCTGGATGCAGGGCTACATCAAGGAGAACGCGCCGGACACGGCCGGCAAGTGGAACATCGCCGCCATCCCGGGCGGGAGCGGCAACTGGGGCGGCTCCTGGCTGACCATCCCGGCGCAGAGCGATCACCAGGACCTGGCCTACGAGCTGGTCTCGTTCCTGACCGCCCCGGCACAGCAGACCCGCATCTTCGCCGAGACGGGAAACTTCCCCTCCAGCCTCGGGGCGATCAGGGATCCCGCGGTGCAGTCGTTCACCAACCCGTTCTTCGACGACGCCCCCACCGGCCGGATCTTCGGTGAATCGGCGATCAAGCTCGCGCCGCAGTACCAGGGCGCGAAGCACGGCGCCGTACGGCAGGCGATGGAGCACGGAATCCAGCGCATCGAGCAGGAGGACCAGGCCCCCGACGCCGCGTTCCGGGAATCGGTCGACGAAGCGGAACGCGCGGCCCGCTGAGCGCGGCAGGAGGGAGATCCGGCGATGACGATCGCAACCCCGGCGCCCGCGGCCGACCCCGCCCCACCCCGGCGGCGGACGCCGGGGGGCGACCGCACCCCACACACCGCACGCTCCGTGCTGCGGCGGGTGGCAAGCGCGGCGGTTCCCTACGGGCTCATCGCGCCGTTCTTCGCGATATTCGCGGCCTTCGGCCTTTTCCCGATGCTGTACACCGCCTGGATCTCGCTCACCGACCGGGACATGCTCCACCCCGGCGCCGAGCGGTTCGTCGGGCTACGGAACTACGCTGACCTGCTCTCCGACGACTTCTTCTGGAACGCGGTCGGCAACACCTTCCTGCTGATGGCGATGTCGTCGGTTCCCCAGCTGGCGCTGGCGCTGATACTCGCGCACATCCTCAACGCGAGGCTGCGCGGGCGGACCCTGTTCCGGATGGGCGTGCTGCTGCCCAACATCACGTCCATCGTCGCGGTGACAATCGTGTTCAGCCAGATCTTCGGCCGCCAGTTCGGCCTCGTCACCTGGCTACTGGACGAGGTCGGCCTGGACCCGGTCAACTGGCAGGCCGGCGAGTGGACGTCGAAGATAGCCATCTCGTCGATGGTCATCTGGCGGTGGACCGGCTACAACGCGCTCATCTATCTGGCCGCGATGCAGGCGATCCCGAAGGAGCATTTCGAGGCCGCGGCGATGGACGGCGCCGGAACCTGGCGGCAGCTCTGGCACATCACACTGCCCGCGCTGCGGCCGACCATCGCCTTCACCGCGCTGGTCTCCGTCATCGGCCAGATCCAGCTCTTCACCGAGCCGCTGCTGTTCGACACCTCGCCGGGCAGCGTCTCCGGCGGCAACAGCCACCAGTTCCAGACCCTGGCCCTCCTGCTCTACGAGGAGAGCTTCCGACTGCACAACTTCGGCTACGGCTCCGCCATCGCCTGGGTGATGTTCCTGGTGACCGTGGTGTTCGCCGCGCTCGCCTACCTCGTCACCCGCGGCGGCTCCCGGCTGAAAGGGGGTTCCCGGTGACCGCCTTCTCCCGCACCCCGGGCGAACGCTCCGGCCCGCTGCGCTATCCGTTCCTGCTCCTGGCCCTGTTCGTCTCCGCGTTCCCGGTGTACTGGACGTTCATGATCCCGTCCCGGACGAACGACGCGGTCGGGCAGCTGCCGCCACCCTTCCTGCCCGGCGGGCACTTCTTCGAGAACGCCGCCCGGGTGTTCGACACGGTGAACTTCGGCAAGGCCCTGCTGAACTCCCTCATCGTCGCGGGGTCGATCACCGTCAGCACGCTGTTGTTCTGTTCGGCGGCCGGCTTCGCGTTCGCGAAGCTGACCTTCCGCGGCCACGGCGCGCTGCTGCTCACCGTGATCGCCACCATGATGGTCCCGATGCAGCTCGGGATCATCCCGCTCTACCTCGAGATGCAGGAGCTCGGCTGGGCGAACCATCTCGTCGCGGTGATCCTGCCTACCGCGGTGACCGCGTTCGGAGTCGTGTTCATGCGGCAGAACGTCATCCAGGCCGTGCCGGACGAGCTGCTCGACGCCGGGCGCATGGATGGCTGCGGCACGCTGCGGCTGTACTGGCACGTCGCGCTGCCGGCGCTGCGCCCCGGCCTGGCCGTGCTCGGCCTGCTCACGTTCATGCAGGCCTGGAACGACTTCATGTGGCCGCTGATCGTCCTGAACTCGGAGAACCCGACCGTCCAGGTCGCCCTCAGCACGCTGGCCGCGGGCCACTACCGGGACAACACCCTCGTCCTCGCCGGCACCGCGCTCGGCACGCTCCCCGTCCTCGTCGTATTCGCCCTGTTCGGCCGCCAGATCATCGGCGGAATCATGGAAGGCGCGGTGAAAGGTTGACTACCAGCCCCGTCCCGGCGACGGACACGACAGCGGCCACCGGAGTACCGGCGCCCGAAGCGTCGCCGGGAGCCGACGAGCTCGCGGCCCGGATCGCGACCGGCCTGCCCACCGGATTCGTGTGGGGTGCCGCCACCTCCGCGTACCAGATCGAGGGCGGCGCCCGGGAGGGCGGCCGCGGGCCGTCGATCTGGGACGTCTTCGCCCGCACCCCCGGCATGACCGAGAACGGCGAGAACGGCGACGTCGCCGCCGACCACCTGCACCGCTACCGCGAGGACGTCGCCCTCATGGCCGGCCTCGGCCTGGGCGCGTACCGGTTCTCGGTCGCCTGGCCGAGGATCGTCCCGGCCGGGTCGGGGGCCGTGAACCCCGACGGGCTGGCCTTCTACGACCGGCTCGTCGACGAGCTCCTCGCCGCCGGGATCGACCCGTGGCTGACGCTCTACCACTGGGATCTGCCACAGCCGCTGCAGGACGCCGGCGGCTGGCCGAACCGCGACACGGCGCTGCGCTTCGCCGACTACACCGAGCACGTCGTCAGCGCACTCGGCGACCGGGTCCGGCACTGGTCGACCCTGAACGAGCCCTGGTGCTCGGCCTTCGAGGGACACCTGACCGGGCGGCACGCCCCCGGGGTGCGGGACGCCGGGGCCGCCGTCCGGGCCGTCCACCACCTGCTGCTGGCCCACGGTCTCGGCACGGCCGTGCTGCGGGCGCACGGCGCGGCGGACGTCGGCATCACCCTCAACCTGATTCCGGCGGAACCGCCGCCGGACGCCGCCGGGGCGGGCGACACCCGGGGGGGCGACACCGGGGCGGGCGACGCCGTGCGGCTCGTCGACGGGCAGCAGATCCGGCTCTGGCTCGATCCCGTCCTGCACGGCACGTACCCGTCCGACGTGATCGCCGACTTCGCCCGGGCCGGCGCCGAGCTGCCCGCCCAGGACGGTGATCTCGCCGTCATCGCGCAGCCGGTGGACTGGATCGGGGTGAACTACTACGCGCCGCACATCGTCGCGCCCGGGCCGGACCCCTCCCCGAAACCGACCCCCTTCGCCGGCGCGGGGAACGTCACGAGGGTGCCCACGAACGAGGACGTGACGGCGCTGGGCTGGCCGGTCCGGCCACGCAGCTTCCTGGCCCTGCTGCGCCGGCTCGGCGCGGACTATCCGGGGGTCCCGTTCTACATCCACGAGAACGGCGCGGCCTACGACGACGAGGTGTCCCCGGACGGGACGGTGCACGACCCGCTGCGGGTGCGTTACCTGGCGGGTCACCTCGACGCCGTCCGGCAGGCGTCCGAGGACGGGGTCGACGTTCGGGGATACTTCGTGTGGTCGTTGCTGGACAATTTCGAGTGGGCCGAGGGGTACCGGATGAGGTTCGGCATCGTGCACGTCGACTTCGAGTCCCTGGTGCGCACGCCGAAGTCCAGCGGGCTGTGGTACTCGCGGCTGATCCGGGAGCACCGCGCGGCAAGCGGGACGCGGTGACGCCGGAACCACCGGCCCGGACCCGCCAGGCGCCGACCCTGGAGGCCGTCGCCGAGCTGGCGGGGGTGTCACGGGCGACGGTCTCCCGGGTGGTGAACGGGTCGCTCCGTGTCTCCCCCGCGGCGCACGCCGCGGTCACCAGGGCGATCGCCGAGCTCGGCTACGTGCCGAACCAGGCCGCCCGCAGCCTGGTGACCAGGCGGACGGACACGATCGTGCTGATCGTGCACGAGCGGCCCGACACGGTGTTCGCCGACCCGTTCTTCGCCAGCGTGCTGCGCGGAGTGAACCAGGCGCTGAGCGTCACCCAGCTCCAGCTCGTCCTGTTACAGGTGCAGGGTGACCGGCAGCGCGACCGGGCGCTGCGCTACGTCGGCAACGGCCACGTCGACGGAGTGCTCCTGATCTCCCTGCACGGGGACGACATCATGCCGATGTCGGTCTCGGGCGCCGGGGTCCCGCTGGTGATGGCGGGACGGCTGCTCACCGGCGACCCGGTCGACTCGGTCGACTCGGTCGACGCCGACAACGTGGGCGGCGCCCGGCAGGCCGTGCGCCATCTCGTCGCGACGGGCCGCCGCGAGCTGGCGACCGTCGCCGGGCCGGTGGACATGAGCGTGGGCGTCGACCGCCTGGCCGGCTACGCGCAGGCGGCCCGCGACGCGGGCCTGCCGGCCTCGGCCACCCGGGTCGAGACCGGCGACTTCACCGAGGCCAGCGGCCAGGCGGCGGCGGCCCGGCTGCTGGCGGAGCACCCGACGATCGACGCGGTGTTCGCCGCCTCCGACCTGATGGCCCTCGGCGTGCTGCGCGCGCTGCGGGCCGCCGGGCGGCGGGTTCCCGACGACGTCGCCGTCGTCGGCTTCGACGACGCGGCGCCGGCGGTCTACGCGGACCCGCCGCTGACGACCGTCCGCCAGCCGGTGGAGCGGCTCGGCGCGGAGATGGTGCACCAGCTCCTGCGGCGCATCGCCGATCCCACCGGCGACGCGGCGTCGGTGATCCTGCCGACGGAGCTGGTGATCCGTTCGTCAGCCTGAGCCGGTTCCCCGCTGGGGACAACAGGCGGGTCGGGAACGGGTTGTCCACAGGCGCGAACTCGCGTCACCCTCGTCCCGTGCGGCCTTCTACAGTGGCGCGGTGACCTCGCCCTCGGTTCGCGTCCCGCGTGACGCCGTGGAAGTGCTCCGCCGCGTCTTCGGCTACGAGTCCTTCCGCGACGGCCAGCAGGAGATCATCGATCACGTCGTCGGTGGTGGCGACGCGCTGGTCCTCATGCCGACCGGCGGCGGCAAGTCGCTGTGCTACCAGATCCCGGCGCTCGTCCGGCCCGGCACCGGCGTCGTCATCTCCCCGCTCATCGCGCTGATGCAGGACCAGGTCGACGCGTTGCTGGCGCTCGGGGTCCGGGCGGGGTTCCTCAACTCCACCCAGCAGGCCGACGAGCGCCGCGCGGTGGAGTCCGCGTTCCTCGCCGGCGAGCTCGACCTGCTCTACCTGGCCCCCGAGCGGCTGCGGGTACGCGCGACGATCGAGCTCCTCGACCAGGGCGAGATCGCGCTGTTCGCGATCGACGAGGCGCACTGCGTCGCGCAGTGGGGGCACGACTTCCGGCCCGACTACCTCCTGCTCTCCGAGCTGCACCAGCACTGGCCGCAGGTGCCGCGCGTCGCACTGACCGCCACCGCCACCCCGGCGACCCACCAGGAGATCACGAACCGGCTCGGGCTGGGAAACGCCCGCCATTTCGTCGCCGACTTCGACCGGCCGAACATCCAGTACCGCATCGTGCCGAAGAACGACCCGAAGGCACAGCTGTTGGAGCTCCTGCGCACCGAGCATCCCGGCGACGCGGGCATCGTGTACTGCCTGTCCCGGGCGTCGGTCGAGAAGATCGCGGAGTTCCTGGTGTCGAACGGGATCGCCGCGCTGCCCTACCACGCCGGCCTCGAAGCACGCACCCGCGCCGAGCACCAGGCCCGTTTCCTCCGTGAGGACGGCCTGGTCATGGTCGCCACGATCGCCTTCGGGATGGGCATCGACAAGCCGGACGTCCGCTTCGTCGCCCACCTCGACCTACCGAAGTCGGTGGAGGGCTATTACCAGGAGACCGGCCGCGCCGGCCGGGACGGGCTGCGTTCCACCGCCTGGCTCGCGTACGGCCTGCAGGACGTGGTCCAGCAGCGCCGGCTCATCGACGCCTCCGACGGCGACGCCACGCACCGCCGGCGGCTCAACTCCCACCTCGACGCGATGCTCGCACTGTGCGAGACCATCGAGTGCCGCCGGGTCGGCCTGCTGGCGTACTTCGGGCAGCAGGGGTCGAGCGCCTGCGGCAACTGCGACGCCTGCCTACACCCGCAGCAGTCCTGGGAGGCGACCGTGCCCGCCCAGAAGCTGCTGTCGACGGTGCTGCGCCTGCACCGGGAACGCCGGCAGAAGTTCGGCGCCGGCCACGTCGTCGACATCCTGCTGGGCCGGCGCACACCCAAGGTCGACCAGCACGGCCACGACTCGCTGACGGTCTTCGGCATCGGCACCGAGCTCAGCGAGGCCGAGTGGCGTGGCGTGGTCCGCCAGCTCCTGGCCCAGGGGCTGCTGGCCGTCGAGGGTGAGCACGGAACGCTCGTCCTCACCGACGCGAGCGCGGACGTCCTGCGCGGGCAGCGGACGGTCTCCATGCGGCGCGAACCGAAGCGACCGGCGAAGGCCACCGGCTCCTCGGCGACGAAGGCACGCCGGGCCGAGCCGGTCGAACTGTCCGCGGAGGCGGCGCCGCTGTTCGAACGGCTGCGCGCCTGGCGGGGCGCCACCGCCAAGGAACAGGGCGTTCCCGCCTACGTGATCTTCCATGACGCCACGCTGCGCGAGATCGCCACCCGCGCGCCCTCCTCGCTCGCCGAGCTCGCGACGGTGAACGGCGTCGGCGAGAACAAACTGGCCAAGTACGGCGAGCAGATCCTCCCGCTGTGCAACGACACCCCGATTAAAGCCACGGATGATGACTGAACATATCCAGTTCACAATATGCGGAGAGTCGAGCGAAATAGTAGCGCCAAAGATCCGCGACGGAGGACTCTAGCGGCTCCGGGAGTTCCTGATGCTTCAGGTCGACTACCGTTCCGTCCGCCCCACCAGCCCAGGTGATGCGCACCGTGGCCGGCGCCGACAGCATGGGCTCGAACCGAGGGAAAGGATCGTCCTCGGATGGCGGGGTCATCCTGAGGTACTGCCACGACGTAGTTACGGATGACACGTCGAAAATGGCCTCTCCTACCAGGTAGAGACCGTAGGGTGCAAGATTCGTGCGCCAGTCGTCGTGGTTTTCCACGCTACCCGAGATACCCAGCCAGCCGGGCCAGAACCAGGAGTTTCCCAGCACGCAGGCCACGATTTCCGGTTGCGCCCTCGTTGCCGTCCACAGCTCGATCTGACCTTTACTGGAGACCGTGGTTCCGACACCGGACTGAAGGAGCCCCATCAGCTCGTAGAAGGCGTTGCGGGCCGAGCGATCGATCGCCTCGTCGAGTTTCGCCACAGGAATCTCACCGCGAAACGACCTGCCAGTGAGGTCAGATTTCCGCAGCGTCTCCGGGGGTGCCTCCGGCGCCTCCCAGATCGCAATAAGATAACGCTCGCGCTGATCACCGGATTCCGCGTCGGCACCGTTCCGCGCCTTGTCCCGCGCCTGGGCCGCGACCCTGATCCGGTAAGATCCCGGCCCCTCGACAGCGAGGTCCGGACTGTCTGGGATCATGCCGCCCATGAGGGTGCCGACCTCCAGCGGACCCTGATGCAGGCGAAAGCTCACCTCGGAGACCTCGGTCCACTCCGCGGCCGGAAGCCCCGGCTCCCTGTTGTGCAGCTCGACCTGGACGGAAACAGGTCCGTAGGTGGTTCCCGTGAATATTTTCAGGGCGACCTTTCCGGCCACCACCAGCCCGTCACCGACTCCTTCGGGAATTACCTCGTCACCCTCCAGATCATTCTGACTGTAGATGAGGAACTGATGGTGGTCAGCAGTGACCGCGAACTCGCTCCGCCGCATGCCGAAATCCTAGCAAAATGAGTTGCCAACAGCGGTACGCGGGCGAAACCAGAACAGCTATGAGATCCGACTGCGCGCAACGGATTGTCCACCGCCGCCCGGGGGCAGTTGTCCGCGCGGGCCGCGGTCGTCCGGCTGACCAGCCCGGGGCTGGCCGCCGGGTGTCACCTGTTCGACGCCGCCGTGAGCCTTCGGGTCGAGGGCATCGGGCGTCCCGTCGGACTCGGCACCGCCTCCCGGGTCGCACTCGACGTCGTGGACCGAGGATCCGCGTTCCCTCCCGCGGCACGCGGGCGCCACGAAACCAGGGATCGAACGGCGATACGGGCGCCCGGTACCCCGATGGTGCGTGAATGCCGTTCACGCACTTTCGTCGGCGGGGCGCCGGCGGCCTTGGTCTGGTCTATTTCGCCAGGCTTCTCGGAGCGGCACAGAAATTCTCGTGCGTCGCTGCCGGACCGCCCCCGCACGGCCGGGCAGAATAACGGAGCGAAGCTCCATGATAGAAAGCGGGGACAACGTGGCAACGGTTACCGACGGCGTTTACCGGATTAGCCTGGACGACCATCACCTTCTCACTGCTGAGGGCCGCGATCGCAGCGTTATTCTGCCCGAAAACGGACGCGGTCAGGAATGGGAGGTCCGACGCACGGACAATGACAAGTACACGATCCGGCAGACGTCCGCGCCGCTCTTCCTCGGTTTCGACGGCGACCCTGACACATTCGAGCTGGTGCGCCCGTTCCCGGAGCCTCGCGAGTGGCGGATCGAGGAGGGCCCCAGGCCGGGCTCCTTCGTCATCGGAGCCGTGGACAGCGACCTGACCGTCGGGCTGCACCCGGCGCTCATCTATCCACCGATGGTGGCGCTCTCGCCCATCTTCCGCCAGGACCAGGGGTGGAGGTTCCAGACGGTCAACTAGCCGGCCCGGCCCGGCATCGGTCGGCAGCTCGGCCGGCCGGCCCCGTGCGCGCGCCCGGACCCGGCGCGTGCGCACGGGGCGGCCTCGACGGATGACCCCAGGTCGTTTTGATCCACATCGCAGGTTCACCGGGAACCGCGGCGGGCGGCGGGCAGGCGGGACGCGCCGACGTGGTCGTCGAGCCAGCCGGTCAGCCGGCGCGTCTCCCGCCAGCCCGCCGCCACGTGCTCGGCGCACTCCGGCTCGGCCAGCCACGGCGGCTCACCGAAGTCACGGGCCGCCGTGAGGGTCCGATGGCGCAGCAGCTCGATGCGTGGATGATCCGCGTCGTAGCCCCGCGGCCGGGTCTTGAGCGTCGTGCCCGACACCTCGTACCCCGCCTCCCGCAGCTCGCGCACCAGCGCCTCGAGCCGCGGCCCCGTCCGGTCGTCGGCGACCGCGGCTCGCAACCGCTCCACCTGGTCTGGCGCGGTCTGCCAGTAGCCGGCCGCGATCATCAGCCCGCGGGCGGAGACCTGGACGTAGCCACCCCGCTCGTTGTGGGCGCCGATGGCGGTCTTGTAGGGCGACTTGTCCTTCGAGAATCGGACGTCCCTGTGCGGACGGAAAACGTGCGGTGCGCCGAACTCCGGTTCGAGGGCGTCGAGCAGGGCGATCATCGGGGCCCGGACGGCCTTCTCGTAGGTGTCGCGATGATCCGTCCAGTACGCCTTGCTGTTGTCGGCCTCGAGGCCCTCGAAGAAGATCAACGCTTCGACGGGGAAGCCTGTGAACTCGGGCATCGGCGCTCCTGGGCCGCGAACCGGCGGGACGCGCGCATCCTACGGCGGCCCACCGACAGCGCGGCCGGACAGCGCGGCCGGCCCGCGCCGGGCCCCGGCGGCATCGCCATACCCCAACAGAGACCGATCGAGACCGACAGGTCGGGGCAATTGTCAAAGAATTGTCCAAGGTCAGGAGCCTGCGCACCCAGGACGGTGGGCGTTGGAAGACATCGGTCGTGGTCAAACGAGCACATCACGCGCCGGCTTGAATGAACCGAAAACAACGACACGCGGCATCCGGGCCGAGGCGCGCCGGCCGCGATGGGCACAGGTTGGACGCAAACCGGGGCGTCTGATTGCATAGCTCCCCGACGGGGGTTGGCAGAAGCGGGTGGAACCCGTACCCGACGAGAGCATGTGAGACGCGATGACGACGCGGGCACGAGACCTGCTCAACCGATCCCGCGCGCTCCTGGGTGGCTCCCGCGGCATAGCGGCCCAGCTGCGGGGTGGTGATCTCCCGACCCCCCTGCCCCGGCCGGAGCAGCCGGCCCCCGCCGGCCTCGTCAGGCGCCCCGCGGCCCATGGCGGAAGGTCCGCGCACGAGCCGTGGGTTCGGCCGGGAATCCCCGCGGCGGACGCCGGGGTGACGCGACCGGCCCGCCGCGGCGGCACCGGCATCAGCACCAGCGCCGCGGACCAGTCGGCCCACGCCATGCGGGCCGAGACGTCCCCGGCGGCCTCCCCGGCCAACGGGTCGGCCGTGACGGCGCCGCCCGCGGCCGAGGCGCTCTCCGCGATCTGCGCGGACGTGGCGCTGCGCGACCTCAACCTGGTCGACTCCCTGCTCTCGCAGCTCGAGGACATGGAGGCCAAGGAGGAGGACACCGACCGCCTCGCCGAGCTGTACCGGCTGGACCACCTCGCCACCCGGCTGCGCCGCAACGCCGAGAACCTGCGGGTGCTCGCGGGCCGTGACGCCGGTGACGCCTCGTCCGACACGGCCGCGCTGGTCGACGTCGTGCGCGCGGCGATGTCGTCCATCGACCACTACTCGCGGGTCACGATCGGCCGGGTGGTCCCGCTCGGTGTGGTCGGCTTCGCCGCCGAGGACGTCGGACGGCTGCTGGCAGAGCTGCTGGACAACGCGACCAAGTCGTCTCCCCCGACCGCGCCGGTACGGGTCGGCGTGCACCTCACGGAGCTGGGCAGCGCGCTGCTGCGGGTCGAGGACGAGGGCATCGGGCTCCCGCCGGACCGGCTGCGGCAGCTCAACGAGCGGCTGGCCGGCGATCCCGTCCTGGACGACGACGCGGTGCGCCACATGGGCCTGGCCGTGGTGCGCCGGCTCGCGATTCGCCACGACCTGCGGATCTGGCTCGATCGCCGCCACCCCCACGGGACGACCGCCTCGGTGCTCATCCCCTCCGCCCTGATCTGTGAACTGCCCGAGGGCAGCTGGTCGGGTACGCAGACCGTGGCGGTCCGCGGCGGCGACCCCGCCGCGCCGGGTCCGTCCGCGCGTCCCGCCGCGCGCGACGGTCAGCCGCGGGCGGACGTCCAGGGCCGGGGGCCGGGCGTGAAACGGTCCGGCAACGGAGCGGGCCACGTACGCGAATCCACGCTGTTCACCCGCGCGGGCAGCGCGTCGGCCAGGCCGGCGCCAGCGCCGGCGCCGGCGCCAGCGCCGAGCAAGGATGCGGCGACTCCAGCCACACCCCCCACGGCGGACTCCCTGATCGGCGGCACGACCGCGAGCGGTCTCCCCCGCCGGGTGTCGCGCAGCCTCAAGAACCCCGCCGGCGACGGCGCGCGCCCACCCGCTGCCACGGCACCCACAGCCACCATGCCCGTGGCAGCCGCCGTGCCCGCCGCGGCTCCCGCGCCGTCGACACCGACACCGACACCCGCCGCGGCGTCCACGGAAGACCAGGAAGACGCGACAGGCGCGGAAGGCGTCCCTCCTCCCGCGGAGGAGGGCGAATCGACGGCCACACAGGCGCTTTCGGCCCGGGCCGCGGACCACGCGAGACTACTCGCGGATCTCGACGCCTTCAGCGAAGGCGAACGGATCGCCCACGTACACCAGCGAGGGGACTGAGGACACATCCGTGACGGATCAGACCAATCGCCAGCCGGACCACGACTTCAGCTGGCTGATCAATGACTTCGTCGGCAAGGTCCACGGCGTCACCCATGCCCTGATCCTCTCGTCCGACGGCCTGTCGCTCACCGCGTCCGACGGGGTGAGCTCGGCGGAGCGGGACCAGCTGGCGGCGATAGCCAGCGCGATGCTCAGCCTTGCCCGCAACAGCGCGACGCTGTTCGACCGCGGAACCTGCGAGCAGATCATCGTGCGGCTCAGCGGCGGCTACTTCCTGTTCATGAGCATCGACGAGGGAGCGGGACTCGCCGTGCTGACCGGACCGGACTGCGACATGAAGGTGGTCGGCTACGAGATGACGCAGTTCGTACTGCACGCCGGCCACGCGCTCACCCCGGACCGGCGCGCGGACCTGCGCCGTGTCCTGGTCGGACGCCAGGTACCGAGCTGAGCCGGGCCAACACGGCGGATCACCGCACGGATGATCCGCCGCGGCGAACCAACGCACCGGACCAGGACGGGTGACGGACCAGAATCGTGAAGAGCATGCCTGAAGACTCCGCACAGAACGGACGGCCGAGGCGTGGCCCGCGCAGCAAGCGGATCCGCCCCTACGCCCTCACCGGGGGCCGGACGAGGGCCCGCCATCACCTGCTCGTCGAGACGCTGGTCTCGGTGCCGAGCTACGACCCGACGCTCAGCGAGACGCTGATGCCCGAGTCCAAGGCGCTGTACGAACGCGCCCGGGGGCAGCTGTCCATCGCCGAGCTCTCGGTGATGCTGTCGATCCCGCTCGGGGTGGTCCGCGTCCTGATCAGCGATCTGGCCGCGCAGGGAGCGATCCTCATCCACCCCACGGCCCACACCTACCACCACGATCGAAACGTGCTCGAAAGGATTCTCAGTGGCCTGCGGGAGCTCCCGGTCTGACGCACCTCCGGACCCGGACGGCGGTGCGGGGTGGACATGATCCCGACCGACGCCGACGGACTTGACCCCGCCACGGCGATCTCCGCGAAGATCGTGATCGCGGGCGGGTTCGGAGTGGGGAAGACGACGCTGGTCAGGTCGATCTCGGAGGTGCCTCCGCTCAACACGGAGGCGTGGATGACCGAGGCCAGCGAAGGCATCGACGACCTGTCGATGAGCGGTGCGAAGAGCACGACGACGGTCGCGATGGACTTCGGCCGGATCTCGCTGTTCCCGGATCTGGTGCTGTACCTGTTCGGCACCCCGGGCCAGCCCCGTTTCTGGTTTCTCTGGGACGACCTGTCCCGCGGCGCGCTGGGCGCGGTCGTTCTCGTCGACAGCCGCCGCCTCGACCAGTCCTTCGCCGCGCTGAACTACTTCGAGAACGATTCGACGGTCCCGTACATCGTCGCCGTCAATCGTTTCGAGGGAAAGCTGTGGCACGACGTCGACGAGGTCCGGGAGGCGCTCGCGCTGCGCCCGGACATCCCGCTCGTCACCTGCGACGCCCGCGAGACGGCCTCGACGGCCCAGGTGCTGCGGGATCTGGTTGTTCACACGATGTCACTGGCCCAGGTCCCGGAACCCAGGAGGACACGGACGCATGCGTAAGATCCTGATCGTCGGCGCGGGCCAGTCGGGCCTGCAGCTGGCCCTGACCCTGCGCGAGCACGACTACGACGTGACGGTGATGTCCGCGCGCTCCCCCGAGGAGATCCGCCGGGGCCGGGTCATGTCGACCCAGGCGATGTTCCACAGCGCGCTGCAGACCGAGCGCGACCACGGGCTCAACCTCTGGGAGGCCGACACCGTCCGCATCGAGGGCCTCGGGCTGTCCATTGCGGGGCCGGACGGCAGCCGGCCTCTCGACTGGTTCGCCCCGCTGGACCACTACGCGCAGTCGGTCGACCAGCGGGTCAAGATGGCCGGCTGGGCCGAGCTGTTCGAGGAGCGCGGCGGCAAGCTCATCCTGCACGGTGTCACCACGGCCGACCTGAACGGGCTCGCCGAGCTCTACGACCTCGTCGTGGTCGCCGCCGGCAAGGGCGAGCTGGTCGGCCTGTTCGACCGCGACGCCGCCCGCTCGCCGTACACCTCACCCCAGCGCGCGCTGTCGCTCGCGTACGTGCACGGCCTGGCGCCCAGGCCGGAGCATCCCACCGCGCCGGGCGTGCGATTCAACATCATCCCCGGCGTCGGCGAGCTGTTCATGATCCCGGCCTACACGCTGAGCGGGAACTGCGACATCCTCTTCTTCGAGGGCATCCCGGGCGGTCCGCTGGACTGCTGGGACGACCACCCGAAGCCCGACGAGCACCTGCGCCGCATCCTGGACCTCATCGAGCGGTTCCTGCCCTGGGAGTACGAGCGCTGCGCGAAGGTCGAGCTCACCGACGCCCACGCGACCCTCTCCGGCGGGTACACGCCCGTCGTGCGGCGGCCGGTGGGCAACCTGCCGTCGGGCGGGGCGGTGCTCGGGATGGCCGACGTCGTCGTGGCGAACGACCCGATCACCGGCCAGGGCTCGAACAACGCCGCGAAGTGCGCCGCCTCCTACCTGGACAGCATTCTCGAGCACGGTGCCAAGCCGTTCGACCAGGCGTGGATGCAGGCCGCCTTCGACCGCTACTGGGCGAGCGCGCAGGACGTCACGGTCTGGACGAACGCCCTGCTGCAGCCCCCGCCGCCGCACGTGCAGCAGATCCTCGGCGCCGCGCAGGCGAACCCCACGGTCGCCCGGCGGTTCGTGAACGGCTTCGACAATCCGTCGGACTTCCAGGACTGGTTCCTCGACCCGGAGAAGGCGGCGGCCTACCTGGCCTCCGCCTGAGCCCGCGGGGAGACCCGCCGGGGCTGGCTCCGGCCGGCCCCGGCGCTGTCAGCTGTCAGCGATGCTGAACGATCTGGATGAGGTTCCCGCAGGTGTCGTCGAGGACGGCGGTGGTGACCGGCCCCATCTCCAACGGCTCCTGGGTGAAGCGGACTCCGAGGGCGCGCAGGCGGCCGACCTCGGCGTGGACGTCGTCGACGGCGAACGCCGTGTACGGGATGCCGTCGGCGACGAGCGCGTCCTTGAACGGGCGGGCGGCGGGGTGCGCGTCCGGCTCCAGCAGCAGCTCGACGCCTTCGGGGCCGTCCGGGGAGACGACCGTGAGCCAGCGGTGCTCGCCCAACGGCACCTCGGTCTTCTTCACGAAGCCGAGTACCTCGGTATAGAAGCGCAGCGCCTTGTCCTGGTCGTCGACCAGGACGCTGGTCAGGTTGATCCTCATCGCCGCTCCCCGACTGTCAGAGGTTGATCATGTGGCCGGCGAGGCCGTGGATCGCCTCCTGCAACGCCTCGCTCAGCGTCGGGTGGGTGTGCACGTTGCGGGCGAGCTCGAGCGCGGTGAGGTCCCATTTCTGGGCCAGCGTCAGCTCGGGCAGCAGCTCGGAGACGTCCGGGCCGATCAGGTGGCCACCGAGCAGCTCGCCGTACTTCGTGTCGGAGATCAGCTTGACGAAGCCGTTCGGGTCGCCCAGGCCGTGGGCCTTGCCGTTCGCGGTGAACGGGAACTTGGCCACCTTGATGTCATGGCCCTCCTCCCGCGCCTGCGCCTCGGTGAGACCGAAGCTGGCCACCTGCGGCTGGCAGAACGTGGCCCGCGGCATCATCCGATAGTCACCGAGCGTCACCGTCTCCGCACCGGCAATGGTCTCGGACGCGACGACGCCCTGTGCCTCGGCGACATGTGCCAGCATGAGCTTCGCCGTCACGTCGCCGATGGCGTAGATGTGCTCGACGTTGGTGCGCATGTGGTCGTCGATCGCGATCGCGCCGCGGTCGGTGAGCGCCACGCCGGTGTTCTCCAGGCCGAAGCCCTCGACGTTGGGCGCGAACCCGATGGACATGAGGACCTTGTCCACCTCGAGCGAGCCCCGGGCGCCGTCCTTGCCGGTGTACTCGACGGTCACCGAGGAGCCGTTGTCCGTCACCGTCTCGACCTTGGTCGAGGTCAGGATCGGCACGCCGAGCTTCTTGTACTGGCGGACGATCTCCTTGGAGACGTCGGCGTCCTCGTTCGGCAGCGCGCGGTCGAGGAACTCGATGATCGTGACGTCCACGCCGTAGTTGCGCAGGACGTAGGCGAACTCCATGCCGATCGCCCCGGCGCCGACGATCGCCATCGACCGCGGCAGCTCGCGGGTGAGGATCTGCGTCTCGTAGGTGACGATGTTGTCGGAGAGCTCGACGCCGGGCAGCAGCCGGACCCGGGAACCCGTCGCGATGATCGCGTGGTCGAAGCTCACCTGGTCGGTGCCGCCGGCGGAGAGCGCGACGTCCAGGGTGTTCGGGTCACGGAAGGTACCGCGGCCGGTGAACTCGGTGATCTTGTTCTTCTTCATCAGGAAGTGCACGCCCTTGACGCGCCCCTCGGCGACCTGGCGGCTGCGGTCGAAGGCGGCGCCGAAGTCGAAGCTCACCTCGCCGGAGATACCGAAGGTCTTCGCCTCGTGGGCGAACAGGTGCGCGAGCTCGGCGTTGCGCAGCAACGCCTTCGAGGGGATGCACCCGACGTTCAGGCAGACGCCGCCCCAGTACTTCTCCTCGACGACCGCGACCGACAGCCCGAGCTGGGCCGCCCGGATCGCCGCGACGTAGCCGCCAGGACCTCCACCTAGGACGACGAGATCAAAGTGCGCTGCCATAGGTCCACCCTACGATCAGTCAGGACGCCGATTCGCGGCGCGGTGCGGAGACTTCAACCACGCATGCTGCCAGCGTCATTCCGCCTCGCCCACAGGTGGGCGCGCCAGGCCGGCCGGCCATGTCCGGCACTCCCCGTGCCGCGGCGGCGGATGCGCGCCGGAGCAGTAGGTGCGCACAGAGCGGACGGACGTTTTCCAGGATCACACGGATGCCACCGGTGCCGCGGATTTCGGCCCGGCGGTCACCGGCCGCCCGCGTGGCTCAGCCGGGCACCGCGCGCAGCGGGGATCGTCCAACCCGGAGCCGGTCCAGGGCGGCGGCGGTCGGTGCGTCCGCCGGTAGTTGCACGACGAGTCGCAGGTCGTCGTCGGTGGGCAGCTCCAGCGTCTCGAAGGCCAGTCGCAGCTCGCCCGCCTCGGGATGGGCGAGGCGGGTGACGCCGCTGGCCGCGGGCAGGCCCGGCACCGAGGCGACGCGCCCGGCGAAGGCCGCGCCGGCGGTGACGGTCAGCTCGTCGGCGAGCGCCGCGACGAAACGGTCCGCCAGGAAGGGGCCCTGCTTGAGTGCGGCCACCTGGTCGTCCGCGACCTGGCCCCAGTCGGGCCAGGCCCGGCGCGCCCGCTCGTCGGTGAAGACGAAGCGGGCCAGGTTCGGCACGGCGCCGGAGCGCGGGGAGCCGTCCAGCAGGCCGATCGGACGGGCGAGCCGCTCGTAGGCCGGGGTGTGGGCGAGCACGTCGCTCACCCGGTTGAGCAGCACCGCGGCGGCCGGTTCGAGGTGCGCCAACAGCGCCCGCACGGTCGGGCGCACCGCACGGGCCGGCGCCGCGCCCACCCCGCAGGTGAATCCGCCCTCGGCTCCCTTGCTGAGCCGGTGCAGGTGGACCCGCTCGCGCGGGGTGAGGCGCAGCGTGTCGGCGAGGGTGGCCAGCACCGCGGCGGAGGGCCGGCGATCACGGCCCTGCTCGAGGCGCGTCACGTACTCCACGCTGACACCGGCGAGCGTCGCCAGCTCGGAGCGGCGCAGCCCGGGGGTGCGCCGGCGGGGGCCGACCGGCAGGCCGACGTCCGACGGGTGGACGGCCTCCCGCCGGGCCCGCAGGAAGAGACCCAGTTCGTTGCCGGCCATGGTTACGACCGTAACCCACCGCGACGGACGGATCGTGGCCCTCTCACTACCAGCCTCCGGCCGGCCTTCCCGGCACCGGCCGCGGCGCGCCACCGTGGGCGGCATGCCCGAAGACACCCTCAACCTCGCTGTGATCATCGGAAGCGTCCGGGAGGGCCGGTTCGGCCCGGTGGTCGCACGGTGGTTCGTCGAGCAGGCCGAAGCGCACGGCGGATTCGCCGTCGACCTGATCGACCTCGCCGACACCCCGCTCCCGCTCGCGCTGCCGGCGGTGCCGCCGGCGCTCGCGCCGGACCTCGCCCGTCCCCCCGCCATGGCGGAGCTGAGCCGGCGGGTCGCGGCGGCGGACGCCTACGTCGTCGTGACGCCCGACTACAACCGCAGCTATCCGGCGTCGCTCAAGGCGGCCATCGACTGGTACCACCTGGAGTGGCGGGCCAAGGCGATCGGGTTCGTCGGGTACAGCGGGGCCAGCGGCGGCCTGCTCGCCATCGAGCACCTGCGGCAGGTGTTCGGCGAGCTGCACGCGCACACCGTGCGCCACTACGTCTCGTTCCCGCGGTACTACCAGCTGTTCGACGCCGCCGGGACGCTCACCGACCCGCAGGAGCCCGCCGAGGCCGCGAAGATCCTGCTGGACGAGCTCCAGTGGTGGGGCGAGGTCCTGCGCGACGCCCGGCTGACGCGGCCACTCGGGCTGGTTCCCGCGGCTCGCTCGTAGCCGCGGGCATGTCAGCGCAGCTCGTCGGTGACCCAGCTGACCGCGGCGGACGGCGTGGCCACGACCCGGGCCTGCCGGGGCAGCGGCGGCCGGTCGACCATCACGACCGGCAGCCGGAGCCGGCGCGCGGCCACCAGCTTGGCCGCCGTCAGCGAGCCGCCGCTGTCCTTGGTGACGACGGTGTCGACCTCGTGGCGGCGCAGCAGCGCGGTCTCCGCATCCACGGTGAAGGGGCCGCGGTCGAGCAGGACGCGCAGCCGTCGCGGGACCGGCCCCGGCGGCGGTTCGACGGATCGCGCCAGGAACCAGTGGTCGAGCCCGGCGAAGGCGGCGACCCCGGAACGGCCCACAGTGAGGAACACCCGGCGACCGCGCCGCTCTCCGGGCTCGCCCGGTTCACCGAGTTCACCGGGATCGCTGGGATCGCTGGGATCGCTGGGCCCGCCGGGGCGGCCAGCGGCGAGCAGCGCGGCCGCCGCGGGCAGCGACGGCACCCGCCGCCAGTCGTCGCCGTCGCTCTCCGTCCAGCCGGGACGGCGCACCACCAGCAGCGGCACGCCGGTCGCGGCGCATGCGGCGACCGCCGCCGCCGTGATCCGCGCCGCGAAGGGATGGGTCGCGTCGACCACCGCGGCCACGTCATGTTCCCGCAGGAACTCGACCAGGCCGTCCGGGCCACCGAACCCACCGCTGCGGACGGTGGCCCCCGCCGGCACCGTCGACACTGTCGGGGGCCACAGCCGGCCGGCGAGGGAGTAGACCACGTCGAGATCCGCGCGGTCGGCGAGGGCGGCGGCGAGCCGCCGGGCCTCGGCGGTCCCGCCCAACAGCAGCACGCGCCGGGTCATCGGCCGGCACCCGGCCGGCGTGCCCCGAGTGCTCGGTAGGGACCGGCCGGCTGCACAGCGCCAGTCTCCCCCATCCGCCCGTCTCATCAGCTCCGCTCCGCCCCATCAGCTCCGCCTCGTCTCGTCCGCTCCGTTCTGCAGGCCGTTCTTCACGGCCGCGCCTCCTCCCTTCCTCCCGGGTCGCCCGGTCGTCTTTCCCTGGTATTCGATCTCGCCTCTGCTGTCTCTCCGTGTGGTTCCTGGTGCCGTGCGCATCCGGGCATGCGCGAGGTCGCGCCGTCCAGCTTGGCGGGCTCGCGGGTTCTCACCCATCTGGGCGATGCGGCGGGCCGTCGGACGCGCGGCCGGGTGCCGTCCGGATACCGACCAGGTGCCGACCGGTGGGCGCCGCTGCGGCCATCCGGCACCCGCCGCTTCGACTCCGTGCAGGTCATGGGACTGAAAGCCGTCGAACCGCGGCCGTCAAGTAGGCCGTAACGCGATCCACACGAGCGCACGGTCACACCCCGACCGGACCCAGACCACCCGCCCGAACAGGCGGTTGGCACGGTAGCCACCCATAAGATGCACGTGACTGCCTTAAACCCATTTCTTACGACATGGTCGTTCTTCCGACATGGTCGATTCGATTTGGGCGCGGCCCCGGGAGGGGGACGATGAGCGACACTCCGCAGAGCGCGGTCGGGGTGGGTCCAGGCGAGCCGGCAGCGCCCGCCAGTCGGATCGAACCCGTGCGCGATGCGGTGTTTACCCCGCTGACGCCGCACGATCCACACAGCGTGAGCCGATATCTGCTGCGAGCCCGGATCGGCGAAGGCGGCATGGGCGCGGTGTACCTGTCGTACACCCCCGGCGGACGTCCGATCGCCCTCAAGGTGGCCCGCCCGGAACTCGCGGCGGACCCCGACTTCCGCAGCCGGTTCTCGAAAGAGGTCGCGATCGCGCGGCGGGTCCAGGGGCCCTACACCGTTCCTGTGATCGACGCTGATCCCGAGGCCCTGCGCCCGTGGATCGCCACAGCCTATGTCGCCGCCCCCTCGCTGGCGGTCGCCGTGGTGCGCCAGGGCGCGCTCCCGTCGGCGACCGTGCTGATGCTGATCGCGGGCGTGGCCGAGGCACTGCAGTCCATACACCGGGCGGGTGTGATCCACCGCGACCTGAAGCCCGGCAACGTCATCCTGGCCGACGACGGGCCGCGCGTCATTGATTTCGGTGTGGCCCGCGCCATCGAGACATCGACCGCGGCCATGACCCAAACGGGTGTACGCATAGGAACACCCGCATTCATGTCACCGGAACAGGTCCGAGGAAAGCAGATCGACGCCGCGGGCGATGTCTTCGCACTCGGCTCGACCGCCTATTACGCCCTGACCGGACGTCCCCCGTTCGGGTCAGATGCCGCGGTGTTCCACCGCATCGAGCACCAACAGCCCGACTGGGACCACTGCCCGGACAACGTGCGGGAGGTACTCGCCCGTTGCCTCGCGAAGGACCCGGCGGAGCGGCCGACGTCCACGCAGGTCATCGAGCTGTGCCGATCCGCGATCACCGACGACCTGTACCTGCAGACCGGCGGCGGATGGCTGCCGCCCACGGTCGCGGCCGAGGTCACCCGGTACCGGATCTCCACGGTGCCCTCGCCGACCGCGAGCATGTCGGCGGTCCCGCCACCCACGTTCCAGTCGGCGCCGACGGGCGCGCCCGACGCGATGGACGCGCTGGGCACGCCGTTCCCGAGCGAGCCGAGCGACAACGTCGCCGCCCCCCACTCGGCGTCGTCCTACTCGTCGGCGTCGATCACCCACATCGCGCGTGCCCCTCATCCGCCCCATGCGCTCAACGCGGGGAACTCCCCGCGGGCCCTCAACGCGGCCCGCCAGCCACGGGCCCTGTGCGCACCCCGCGTCCCCCGCGCGATCGGGGCGGCGAGCGTCGCCGCCGGCGGCGGCGCGGCCGGCGGCGCACAAGCCCTGGCCGGCCCACCGGCCGGTGGCTCCGGTGGCCTCGGCGGCCCTGGTAGCCCTGGCGGTGCCGGTGGTCCTGGCGGCCCTGGTAGCCGTCGCGGCGCCGGTGGCCCTGAGTCATCCGGCGCACCCGGCTCGCCGGGCGCGGCCGGTGCGTCCGACGAGCCCGGGAGGCTCGACGCCGCGGGTGCCGCGGCCGGTTACGACACCTCCGGTGGACTCGGAACGCCCGCCCCCAGTCCCGAGGACGGCGCGGGTATGCCGGAGTCCGTCGCGAACGGGATGAACGGTGCGCAGGCCGCGTTCGGGTCGTCCGCGGTTCGCGGCGCCCTCGCGGCCGCCGGCCCCTCCGCCCCCGCGAACGCTCCGGCTCAGCCATCCGGCAGATCCACACCGGACGGCCCTGCCGAGCCGAGCGCTCCCGCGGGGCCGGGCAAGGCCACCGGATCTCCGGGCACCGGCTCCTCCGGCCCGGCGGGTTCCCCCAGGCTCACGGACTCCCGGGGGCCCGGGCCCGAGCCCGCGGGCTCCGGCGGACTCACGGGTTCCTGCGGTTCCGGCGGTTCCGCGGCGCCGGGCGGATCCGCGCCCCGGGCCGCCGCGGGCTCAGCTTTCCCTGGTTTGGCCCCGTCGCCGGGTTCCGCCGGGGGCGCCGGCGCCCCCGGCCCAGCCGGGACCACCGACTCATCCGGCCCGGCCGCCCCAGGCGAGCAGGCCACGCCGCGGAACGCACAGGACTCCCAGGACTCCCAGGACTCCCAGAACGCTCGGGACTCCGGGGGCGAGCGGGGTGCCGGGGGCGCGTCCGGGTCAGCCGGGTCGGACGGGCCACGGCAGGCCGGTGACCCCGCGTCCCCGTCCGACTCGGGCGACGGCGACCCGTCCGGGGCCCGCCGCCGCGGCCGCCGTCGGCGTCGCCGCCTGGTGACCGTCGTGCTGGCCCTGCTCGTCACCGTCAGCGCGGTGTTCTTCTGGCTGGCCTCCAAGCCGGCTGGCGGCGAGCCCGTCGCGCTCGTGGTCACCCCGTCGCAGGACGTCGGTACGGACGGTCCGGGCTCCCCCGAAGCGTCGCCGGGCGCCATCCGCCGGGAGTCGAGGACGACGCCGAGGGCTGCCGAAGCCTCGCCCACGGCCACGCCGACGCCGACCGCGGCCCCCGCCCCGAAGCCGGCGACCGGCGAGACCCCGCGGGCGGCACCCGTCGCCCCGCGGGTCTCCCCCACGCCCACTCAGCGGCTCAGCTGCCCCGCCAAACCCGCCACCAGGGCCAACGGTGACGGGACCGGTGTCCTGATCAACGCGAGCGTCCTGCGAGAGGGCCCGGCGGACACCTGCGGAGCGGTCGTGACGCTCGTGCGGGGCCGGAAGTTCTGGCTGTGGTGCAACGTCGTGACGAAGACCAACGACACGTGGTGGTGGGCACGCCTCGACGGGACCGAGACCTACGGCTGGGTCCGGGACGACGACATGAAGGTCGACTACACGGACGACGACGGCGACGGCGAGGTCCTCGTCTACAGCTGCGACGGCAAGGTCACCAAGAAGTAGGCCGGACGGGATCCGCGAGGTCAGCGGCCGCCGGGCGGCGCCCCGATGCCGGAGACCCGGGCCCCAGGACCTCCGCCACCAGCAGCGCGACGTCGTCGGTGAGCGCCGAGCCCGTCCACTCCCGGACCCGGGCGACAAGATCACCCAAGCAGTTGTCGAGGGTGGCGGGCCGGGCCGGGCCAGCGCCGCGCCCACGGCCGGTAACAGCGGGAAGAACTCCCCCGACCCGGGATGGCGGGCCTCGGCGATGCCATCGGTGTAGAGCAGCACCCGGCCCCCGGGCTCGATCACGATCGAGGTGCTGTCGGCCCCGCCGACCAGAAGCCCGAGCGGCGGCCGCCTGCTGACCGCGGTCAGCGGTCGCGCGGACGTCCGGCGTACCAGGATCGGATCGGGGTGCCCGGCGTTGACCATGTCCATCCGGTCGCCGCGGATCTGCACGACGACGGCGGTGACGAAGTCGTCCAGGACGCTGATCTCGGCGACGACCCGGAAGCAGCCGAGCACCCGACTGGCGATCCCGACCGCGTCCAGGCCCTTGCCGCGCACATCACCGGTGCGACGCTCGGTTTCGGTCCAGCGCGCGGGGTCGACCAGTCCGGTGCGAGGGCGACCGGCCGGTCGCCAGTTGGGTGGGGTGCGGGGAGCGCGGGGTGGGTGATCAGGGGAGGAGGAGGGCGGGGGCAAGCTCGCCGAGGATCAGCGCGGCCAGCAGGACGGTGACGGCGTTGGACTCGCGCGGGGTCAGGTCCTGCTCGCCGACATGGTCACGCCGGCCGGTGTAGCCGGCGAAATACCACTTCATCACCGTCGCACCGGCTCCGGCGATCGCGAGGACGAGGGCGCCGGTCACCGGTAGCGACCAGCCGCCCACACCGTCCAGCAGCAGGTCCTCCCAGATGAAGCCGAGGGTCGCCGGGAACCCGATCGACGTCAGCCCGAACAGCAGGAACGCGACGGCGAGCCGCGGCGTGCGGGCGAAGCAGCCACCCGGGCCGGTCAGGAGCATCGGGCCCCGCCGGGCCTCGGTCGCCGCGGCGATCATCGTCGCACCGCCCGCGGCGACGGCGCCGACCTGCCAGGCCAGGACGGCCCCCGACCGCGCCGACTCGGACCCGATGAGAACTCCGCAGCTCACGATGCCGGAGAGCACCAGGCCGACCTGAGCCAGCGCGGACCGGACGTCCCGGGCGACGAGCCCGAGTCCGGCGCCCAGCAGGGCGGTCGCCGCGGCCGCGGCGACGACCCAGCCGCGGTCCGGCACGGCCCGTCCGACCTCGGGGAGCAGCAGAACGCCCGCGGGCCCGGCGGCGAAGGCGACGACCAGCCCGGCTGGGGCCGTCCGGGCGAAGGGCTCGAACCACAGGTGCAGTGGCAGTAGGCACTGGCGGACACCAACACCGGCCACGAGCAGCAGTGCGGCCGCTGTGCCGCCGAGCCCGTCGGCCAGGAGCAGCCCGGCGGCGCAGGCCCCGACTCCCACGAAGTGGTGCAGGGCGAACAGCCGGGTCGGGCCGCGGCCGGGGGCGCGCTCACGCATTTCCCGCCACACGACGCAGGCCGAAAGCGCCCACGAGATCACAGCCGCGACCGGATCAGCCACCGCCGTCGCCGCCGCGCCGCAGGCGAGAACGAGCATGATCCGCGCGAATGTCGCCTGGTCGTGAGAGGCGACCGCCCGCGCGTCGCCATGCGTTGCGGCGGTCAGGGGTGGGGTGATCGGGGCCAGTGCGGTGGCGCCGAGACCGGCCAGGCAGGTCACGAACGGCATCCACCACCCGGACCCGGGGGCGAGCAGGCCCACCTGGTGGCCGTCGGGCCACCCGGTCCAGCGGGTGCCGGCCATCGTCGCGGCGACGCCGAGGGCCGTGACGGTGACGCACCCGGCCGCGGCGGCCCGGGCGGCCCGAGGGTCCGGCGCCCGCCGCGCCGCCACCGAGCCGGCGAGCAGGAAGGCGGCCGCGACGAACGGGACGACCGCGACGGTCACCAGGGCCCTCCTCCCCGGGGGCGGACGGGGCGGACATCCGCGGGGAACCGGGGCCGGTCCTCCTGGTGGCGCCAACGCGAGGCGCCGACGGTGGGCGAACCGTTCCTGGTGCGGAGGCGGTGCGTGGCGGGATCGTCGTCCCGGCGCGCCAGACCGCCCGGCCCCGGCCTCTCCGGCGCCTCCGGGCCCCGAGTCGCCTCCGGACCGTCGACCGTCTCCGGACCCCCGGGTGTCTCCGGACCGTTGACCGCGTCCGGACCGTCGGTCGCCTCCCGGCCGTCGACGGCCTCCGGACCATCGACCGTTTCCGCGGCGTCGGCAGTCCCTGGACCGTCGACCGCCTCCGGGGCGTCCGCCGTACCCACGACATCTACCGCCGGATCGCCAACCGTGCCCGGATCGTCCACAGCCTCCGGAGCGTCGGCCGTCTCCAGACCATCGACTGGACCCGGGCCGGTGACTGGGCTTCGGTCGCTCACCGAGCCCCGGTCGTCGGCCGCGCCCGGCCGATCGTGCTCGTCGGGGGCCCCGTCCGAGGGTGCGGCCGACCGCGCGGTACCCGACAGCGCGACATCCGACGGCGCGGCGCCTGGTGCGAGGTCGTCAGCCGCCGGGCGCGGGCCCGGCAGCCAGGGCGGTGCGGACGGTTCCGCATGGCGCGAAGGCGCCCCGGGACGGGACACCGCCGGCGGTAGGGCCTGGTCGGGAAGCTTGCGCAGGTTCGGTAGCCGGGACGGGGCCGCCGGCCGGGTCACCGGCGCAGACTCCTCGGCAGGCCCGCTGTGCTCCCCCGCCCCGGGGCACGCCGGATCCTCGGCGATCTCGGCGATCTCGGCACTGCCGGCGCTGCCGGCGGTCTCGGCCGCGGCGGGGGCCTCCTGCAGACCCGAGGCCTCCGCCACCTCAGCGACCTCCGCACCGGCAGCAGGCTCCGCCGTCTCCCCGACGATCGGCCGGGTCGTCAGGGCGGCCTCGCCCGGGACCGCGTTGTCCGTGCCGCACGGGTCAGGCCCGCACGGGTCAGGGCCGTAGAAGTCCAGGGCGTAGGAGTCGGCGCCGTAAGGCCCGGATCCGTGCCGGGCCCTGGGGTCGGCCGCGGGACGGCGCTCCGGTTCCGCGGGCGCGGGCGCGGTCCCAGCCCCAGCCCCGGCCGGCGGCTCCGCCCGCGTGTCGGCAGGCTGCCGCGACCGGGCCCCGGCCGGGAGGTCCCCGGCGGCCCTGGCGGAGGCATCGCCGGTGGGGCTGGCCGGGACGTCCTCGACGGGCTTGATCGGGCCTGTCAGTGGCCGCATCGGGGGTCCCGGGGGGCGGGCCGGAGAGGGCGGGCCGGGGTCGGTGCCCCGGCCACCGATCAGGTCGGCGGCCTGTCGCTGCCAGCGGTCGATCGCCGTCAGCGCACGGGCGGCGGCTCCTCCGACTCGGCGAAGCACCACGTCTGCGTATCCCTTCTCGAACGCGTGCCGGTAGAGCCGGGGCTGCCACCGTCCCGGCGTGATCCGCCCCAGCCGCGATACGGGCACGGGGGCCTGGCCGCCCAGCGCCTGCTCCAGGCGCTGGCTGTCGCGCAGCGCGCTGGGCGAGCGCAGGATCTGCGCGCAGCGCAGCGTCGCGTGGGCGAGGATGTGCAGGATCGCCAGCGTGTGCAGCCCCAGCCCGATCTCGGCGACGATCAGCCCCACCTGGGTCATCGACCCGTAGGCGAGCGCGCTCTTGACGTCGCTCTGGGCCCGGCTGACGAGCGTCGCGTGCAGCGCCGTCAGTGCCCCGACGCAGACGAGGGCGGCGCGGACGGCCGGCGCGTGGTCCAGCATCGGCTGCGCCCGCAGCAGGAGGTAGGGGCCCAGGTGGATCGACACCGCCCCGTAGAACACGGCGCTGGACGGCGTCGGTCCCTCCATCGCCCGCGGCAGCCACCCGCCGACCGGGACCAGCGCCGACTTCCCCAGCACCGCGGTCAGCAGCAGGAAGCCCAGTATCTCCGCGTGGGCGGTGGCACCGGGTGACGACAGGACGTCGTCCCAGCTGAGGCCGTGCCTGCCGCCGTGGCCGCCGCTGTCTCCGCCGGCCGTGCCGGCGAGGTGCCCGAGCCAGACCGTCGCGACGAGCAGGCCGGCGTCGCCGGCGCGGTAGGTGAGGAAGGCCCGCAGGCCGTGCCGGACGGGCCCGGGCCGTTCCACGAAGAAGGCGATGAGCAGCGCCGAGGTCAGCCCGACCAGCTCCCAGCCGAAGAAAAGCGCCGGAAGCTCGCCCGCGACCAGGGTGAGTTCCACCCCCGTCCCGAACAGGACGAGGAGGAGGTGGAAACGGGCGAATCCGGGTTCTCGGTGCAGGTAGCGCGCGGAGACGGCGCCGGTGAGCCCGATGAGGACGGCCGCGACGAGCGCGAACGGGACGGACAGCATGTCCGCCGTCAGGCTCCAGGCGAAGGTGTGGCCGTGCGCGCCGAACCACGGGCCGATGCTGGCGTCGACCGTGTCCCGGCCGGTCGCCATCAGGCCGAGGGCGAGCACCGCGCAGGCGAGGGTCGAGACGGTGAACGCGGCGGCCACGATCATGCCGATGATCCGTTCGGACCGCAGGCGGCCGAACCACATGGGCACCGCCAGCGCGGCCACCGCCGTGCCCGGCGCGGCGACGCTGGTGATCAGCGCGGCGGCGAGCAGCGGGTGGGACGGGTCGGTGGTCACTGGCCGTCCCGCCGCACCGGCAGCGGCCCGCTCGCCTGCTCCGGCAGCTCGATCGCGTCCCGCGTGGGCTGGACGGCTCCCGCGCCCGCCACGGCCACCGTGCCCGGGCGGTCGATCACGACGTCCGGGGATCCGCCGAAGGCGGCGAGCACGTGCGCCGGCGGGAGATGGTCGCGCTGGCCCGCGTAGTAGTGCTCCGAGCGGGCCACCACCGGGAAGCGCAGGTTCTCGGGCTGGTGCTGCTCGAAGGCGCCGTCGCGGTAGAGGTAGGTCTCGGGGCCGGACGGGTCCCAGGCGGCGAGCTGGATCCAGCCGCCCTCCACCAGCCCGCGCAGCGGCGGGTTCTCCCGCACGATGCGGGCCAGCCGCTCGGGCTCCGCCTCGGCGATCACCAGCAGCCGCATCGGTTCGTGGATCTCGACCGACTGCCACGGCATCCCGGTCCGCAGGTCCGAGCCGTGCCCGTCCATCACGCCGACCAGGCCGGTGATGTTGTGCGGCAGCTTCGACCCGGCGCCGTACCCGATCGGGTCGATCCGGCTGAAGTAGTACTCGAGGTTGATGCCGGCGCCGACCGGGGCGGCCGACAGGAGCAGCCGGGTGAGCACGGCGCCGTCGGGGTCCGCGGTCGGGTCGTAGGAGACCAGGAAGGAGCGGCGGTCGAGGTACAGGCCCCGGGTCCGCGAGCGCCGGCCGATCACGCAGGTCGCGTTCGTGCTGTGCCCGTACTCCGGTCGTGACTGCCCGAGGTCCTCCGAGCGCCCCCGCACGTGGGCGTGGGCGGTGCCGGCGGCGACGTCCGGGCCGACCGACTCGAACCGGCGGCAGCGCTCGTGCGCGTCGAGCTGGACGGCGGTCAGCAGCGCGTCCGTGGCTGTGGTGAGGGCCGGCCGCAGGTGCGCGGGCACCAGGTCGGTGTCGTAGTAGGCCAGGGAGCTGTCGCAGGTGTCGTGGTGGCCGCCGACGAACCAGGTGTCCGGGCCGATCAGGCGGCCGCGGTGGGCCAGGGCGGCGCGCACCCGCGGATGGTTGGCCATGGCGGCGAACGCGCGCGCGTTCGGGCCGCTCTGGCCGCCGCCGGTGGCGCCGCAGTCGTAGGCCGCCGCGTGCGGGTTGTTGACGCTGGACGAACCGTGCCCGATCACGAACACGACCGGGCCGAGCGGGCCGCTCATGCCGATCGTCGTGAGCAGCGTGTCGACGATCTCGGCCATCTCCTCGACGGTGAACCCGAGGCGCAGCGGCCCCGCCCCCACGCCCGGCACGAGCTCCTCCGCCTCGCCCGCCTGCGCGCCATCCCCCGCCGGTCCGGTGGACGGTGTGTGGTCCTGCGCCGCCTCGATGACGAGCCGGGTGAGCGGACGCGCCGGCTCCCGGCGGCCGAGCATCCGCACGCCCTCGCCGGCGGCCCTGGGCGCGACCGCGCGGGCGGCCAGCGGCACCAGCTCGGCCAGCCCGGCGATGGCGGAGTACGCCGCGGCCCGCACCGGACGGCCGCGGGCCGCCGAGATCGTGTGCTGGAGCTGGGCCTTCCTGCGCCGGGCCCGCTGGTAGGCGACCAGCTCGCCGTCGTCCACCGCGCGCTCGACGACCAGGCTCCGCGGCGTCATCGTGACCGGGCACAGCGCACGCGGGCGGACGTCGTCGAGGCCCTGGTAGGCCATGGCGACCCCGAAGTACCCCGAGGCGCCGTAGGTCCGGACCTGGGGATGGCTCTCCTCCAGGTGCCGGCGCAGCGACTCCTCCCGCTCGTCCATGCAGAACACGGCCTGGAAGTCGGGGGGCGGCACCGTCCCGGGGAAGCGCCGGTCGTGCGCCGACAGCGCGTCGAGCACCTGGGTCCGGTAGCGGCGCTCGTAGGCGAGGTGCAGCAGCCAGCGCCGCCGGCCCGCGTCGAACTCGGCGACGGCCCGCAACCAGGCCCGCGCCCACCGGGGATGACCGAGCACCTCGGTCTCGACGTCCATCACCTGCGCGAGGACGAACGCCTCGTAGGCAAGCTCCAGGTCGCCCCCGCGAAGTTCCTGCTCACCCCGGGTGAGATCGTCCTGGACGGTGGCGCCGGTCGCGAGGACACCCTGGGCCGCGCCTGGCGCGCCGAGCGGGCCGAGGTCCTCCGGCCGCGCGTCGGGGCCGATCAGCCGCGCCAGGACGTTGTGGGAGACGACGACCTCGAGCGTGAGCTGGACGGCGAGGTAGTCCATGAGCCGGGCGGGTGCCGGACGCGACGGCGCCCGGTCGGGACGGCACTCGAACTGGTGGACCATCCCGGCCCAGCCGCGTAGCGAGACCAGCGTCGCGCGCACCGTGTCCGCCCAGGCGTGCACCGGCACCTGCAGCGCCCACAGCGCCCAGGCGACCGTCCGCTCGGCGGACCAGTTCATCCGGAGCTGCTGGCGCAGCTGGCCGCCGAGGCCGGCCCAGCACGCCTCCCGCGGGGCGCCGAGCGTCCCGAACAGGTGCCGGAAGGCGGCCAGCAGGCCCTTCTCCCGGTGCGGCATCTCCCAGGCGGCGACTCCCTGGTCGAGGAAGACGGCGCAGAGCCGGATCAGCACCGGGTGGACGGCCTCGTCGGTGTCGACGCCGAACTGTTCGAGCACCTGGTCGCGGCGGCGCAGCGGTACCGGCCGCGGCGCCGGCGGCGGCGCGTGCCGGCGCAGGTCCTCCCACAGTTGCGCGAGCAGCCGGGCCCGCAGCGCCTGCAGCCGGGCCGCCCGGCCGCGCCGGGTGCGCCGGGTGCGCCGGGTGCGCCGCTCCGTGGTCGCGAAACGGCGCCGGCCCTGGCGGGTCAGCTCCTCCCGCCGCGCCTCGGTGACCAGCGGGTGGACGCGGTGCAGCTCACCGCCGTCGGCCAGCGCCCACAACGCCCCGGCGCCACGCGGCACGTCGATGAACAGCCCGAGCCGGGCGAGCCGGAACTCGTTCCACGTCGGCCCGCCGGGGACGACCTCGGCGTCACCGTCGAGCATTTCCTCCCCGGCCCCGCGCGTGCCCTGGGCTCCCACCGGCAGATGCCGGCCGGGGACAGCGCCCGCCCGGTCGCCGTGATGCTCGAGGACCGCGGCGAGATCGCGGGGAAGGATCCGGCCGGACGCGAGATGCGCGGCGAAGGCCTCCTCGGTCTGCAGCGCCTCCGTGCCCAGCATCGCCGAGGCGTGCTCGACCGCGCGCTGGAACGGGAGCTCCTCCAGGGCGTGCAGCGGGTTGTGATGGGAGAAGTACCCCAGTGGGGCCTGCGGCGGCAGGAGCTCGCCCGCCTCCTCCACGATCCGGGTGATCATCTCGATCTGGTCCGCGGCGTAGGCCATGTCCCCTCCCATCCCTTACCGGCGACGAATCCGGGGTTCTGTTCTTCTTTCCGAACGACCGGTTCCCCCGCCATGGCGGTGAGTACTCACATGTCTTCCAGCATCGCGACGACCGTGTCGGCCCAGCGAGCTCCCGACCGCCGTTGGACGGGTTAACCTGATAATCCGGGCGGGTGGCCCGGCGCCAGGGAGAAGTACTTTGTTGAACGCGGCCGCGAATCCAGCGACGACGCGCGGCCGGTTCCGCCCATCCGTGGGCCGGCCAGGCTGACCGGTGTACCGCCGGCGCCAGACCGCCTGTCCCACATCAGTATGAAGGACCCTGGCCCCCCACGGACCGCGCCGGTCATGGCGGTGGTGAGAATCACCGTGAACGCTACTCGCGAACCTTGCCGGCCGACAGGTGGCATGAACCTCGAATATGTCGCCGATCACCGGCGAAGGCGTTCACCAATGCTGCCCGGCAAACACAGGACTACCTTTTCGAGCGGTGACATTGTTTACATCACGAACACCCGGAGGCGTTCCGCCCCACGCCACGCCCGCCCCTCACCAGGGTATTTACCGGCCGACTTGTCACCCGGCCGTGCCAGGGTTCCGTCACGGGCCGCGCGACCCGCCCGCGTGGGTGGGGGAGCGCCCGGCACCTCCGTAGCCGGCGGCGGGCCGGCCCCGCGGCGCGGTGGTAAGTTCGAAATTTGGATGGACTTGGTGCCCGGGACCCCTGCTCCCGGGACCCCTGCTCCAGGACCTTCGCCACTGTCCCGGGGACGTCCATGGCCATGGAGGAGGCCCGCGATGGGCAAGACCGCGCGGGAGTGCTCGATCGCGAACGCGCTCGCCGTCGTCGGGGAACGCTGGAGCCTGCTCGCCCTGCGGGAGGTCCTGCTCGGCGCGCGCAGGTTCGACCAGATCGTGGAGAACACCGGCGCGAGCCGGGACATCCTCGCCACCCGGCTGCGCTCGCTCGTCGCGGCGGGGGTGCTGGAGAAGCGGCAGTACAGCGAGCATCCGCCGCGTCACGAGTACGTGGCGACCGAGTCCGGCAGGGCGCTGAACACGGTGCTGCTCGGCCTCATGGACTGGGGCGACCGGTACGTGACGCCCGGTCCGCCACCGACGGTGTGGGCGCACTCCTGCGGCGCGGAGCTGCGGCCCCGGTGCGTGTGCGCGAGCTGCGGCGAGCAGGTGCGCCTCGGCGACACCACGGTCGTGCGGCTCGGCGAGGTCCGCCCGAGCCACTGACCGCCACGCGTGTCCGCCGCCCGGCGGTCTGCCGGGCGGCGGACAGCTACAGCGCTACCGGGTCGGCGACAGCGCTCCCGTCAGGCCAGGGAGGTGTCGAGCTCGCCGCGGAGTTCGTCCGGGGTGACGGTGGGCTCGAAGCGGCGGACGACCTTGCCCTCGCCGTCCACCAGGAACTTGGTGAAGTTCCACTTCACCTCGTCGGTGCCGATCGCCTCGGGCCGCGAGCGCTTGATGTGCTCGTAGAGGAAGCCCGACTCCGGCCCGAAGTCGCCGGGGGCCTCCGAGCGCAGGTAGTCGTACAGCGGGGCCGCACCGGGGCCGTTCACCTCGATCTTGCTGAAGACGGGGAAGGTGACGTCGAAGTTCGTCGAGCAGAACTCCTGGATCTCGGCGTCGGTGCCCGGCTCCTGGCCGCCGAACTGGTTGCACGGGAAGCCGAGGATCTCCAGCCCGCGCCCCTTCAGGTCGCGGTAGAGCGCCTCCAGCCCCTCGTACTGCGGGGTCAGGCCGCACTTGCTGGCGACGTTGACGATCAGCAGCGTCTTGCCGGCGTAGTCGCGCAGGGATCGGGAGGTGCCGTCCGTCGCCTCGACGGTGAAGTCATGGACAGTCATGATCGACCTAGCTCTCGGTGGTGCGGACCCGACGACCGCAGGTCCGGCGGCGGGGACGCCGACGCGTAGCGGGAGCCGGCCGGACAGGACCGGACACAGCCTTGGCCCGCACGGGTGGAGCCGGACGGGCCGACGCGGACGGCGCGCGGACACATCGGACGCTACCCGGCCTCCAGGGATTCTGTCACCGCACCGGTGACAGAATCAGCCGCGGTGTCAGCTCGACGGGGTACGCATCTGCACGAACGAGACCTCCCTGCGCGGCGCGAAGCCCAGCGCCTCGTACAGCCGGAGGGCATCGGTGTTCGACACCGAGACGTGCAGGAAGGGCTGTTCGCCCCGGGCCCGCACGCCCACGGCCACCGCCCGGACCAGCCGGCTCGCCAGGCCCTCGCCGCGATGGGCCGGATCGGTGCACACGGCGCTGATCTCCGTCCACCCCGGCAGCCGCATCCGCTGGCCGGCCATCGCCACGAGGCGCCCCCCGCGGCGGATACCCAGATAACCGCCGAGCTCGATGGTGCGCCGCGAGAACGGGCCGGGCCTGGTCCGCGCGACCAGGTCGAGCATCTCCGGGACGTCACCGGCCCGCAGCGGGACGGCCTCCGGGTCGGGCCGGTCCACCAGGTCGTCACCGAGGAACTGGAGGGCGGGCACCGCCATCGTCACCTCCCACCCGGGCGGCGGGAGCATCCGCAGGCCGGAGAAACCCAGCAGGACTCCCGGCCCGGCGAGTTCGGCCAGCTCCGCCCAGGCGCCAGGGTCGGCGCCGTCACCCACCGCCGCGAACGGCGAGATCTCGGGTGGATAGCGCGCCGCGCGAGACGTGGCGATGGCGAGATGAGCGTGCGCGCCCGCGAGTGACTCCCAGACCGGGTTGTCGAGAACCGACTCGGCGACGGTCACCGACCCCGTGGCAGGCTCCGGCAGCGCGCTCGGGCTCACGCCCGTCGGACCCATCGAACCTCCCGCCGGCGACGGGCGCGGACAGCGCGCCCGGCCGTCAGACTATGCGCCGGCTCCGAATCAGTGCGAAACACCCACCCGCTGCCGGTCCGGGCGATACCCCACGACCTGGGAACACGCCCCGGGAGCACGCCCCGGGAGCACGTCCTGTGAGTACGCCACCGGCGCACCGCCGCGGCATACCAACGCCCCGCGGCATACCAACGCCGCGGCGACCGGGCCCGCCGTCGAACGGCCACCGCGGCCCCGGCGAGCGGCCGGCGAGCGGGACGCGCGGAGCGGACGGCACCCCCGGAGACACCCGTCGGCGCACCCCCACCCCAACCGGGAGCCGGCGGTCGGGTGCGCCCGGGACGGCGGCACGCCCCACTGTCAGGCCACGTTCCGCTTGACAGACAGCGTGGACACGCGGCGATCTTCCGGCGCAACGGCCCCTCCGAGCGTCCCCGGTGCACCCGTGCGGGGGTGATCGCGGCGCCGGCACCGCCGCGGGGCGGGAGCCGGGCGGCGCCCCGAGCAGGGCGATTCCCCGCCGGCACAGGATGAACCGACGCGCGACCGTCCTTAACTGAGAAGGAATTCAACAAGTATCCACCCGGGCCACCCCGCCCGCCAAAAGTGTCGCCGCAATTGCCACAAGCGACCCGTGACGCCCCGAACCGGGCAGCAGCAATGCCAGGCTGTCAACTCTTCAAGCACCCGGAATCCTTCTCTCCGGGCGACCGAACGGGATTCCAGCAAAACAGAAACAAAGCTTACACACTACAGACGAACAACAGTAACACTCCGATACCACTTGCGGCTATCGCCCGACAGCGCCGCCCCGCGCCTGGCGCGCGACCCGTCCGAGGTGTCCCTAGCATGTGCGACGCGCATATGACCTGCACTGATGGTTCAGCTTCGGCCCGGGGGCGATCCCGGGCGCGGACTCGGATCACGGCGCAGGGCGGCGACGGCGAGGGGGCGAAGATCGACGTGGTCAGTACGGCCGGCGGCGCGACCCACACCGGTGCTCCCACGCACCGGGAATCACGGTCGCGCGACCGGGGGGACATATTCCGCCGCAACGGCACGAACAGTTCAGAAAAAGGCCGGGAGGGGGTCCCAGCCGTACCTTTTCAGGATTACCGAGAAGTATCCGAGAACTCTTCCCGACAGACGACTCCGACCATGATCTTCCCGTGGGACGTTGGATTTTCCGTGGTCCCTCCCGACCGCGGCAGGCCGGCCCTGGCCCACCGACCACCGACGACGAGGACCTGATCGATGTCAGAACACGCAATCGCTCGTCATCAGGTACAGCGACCAGCGACGGCCCGGGACCTGATCGTGCCGCCGGCCGCGGCCGTGCTCGTCGTCATGGTCATCGGCCTGGTCGCGGCGGCCGTGTCGCCCGCCGAGGGCCGCGGCGCGATCCTGTTCTGCGTCTCGGTCGCCGCGCTGCTCGTCGGCTTCGCCAGCACCGTGGCCGTCCGCAACCGGCAGACCGTGCGGGAGCTGCGCGGCCGGGTCGTCGCCCTGGAGACGCGCGCCAGCCGCTCGGCCGCCCAGACCGAACGGCTCGCCCGCGAGGTCCTCCCCGCAGTGGTGGAACGCCTGCGCGAGGGGTCGTCCGTCCAGACGGCGCTCGGGGAGGCCCCGCGCGGCACCGAGGGCACGCACCAGCACATCCTGCGCACCGTCGCGGAGGAGGTCAGCCGCGGGGAGCGGATGCGCAGCGCGGCCATGGCGGCCTGCGCGAACGCGGCCGGCCGGATGCAGGCGCTGAGCACCAGCATGCTCGCCGACCTGCGGGCCATGGAGGAACGGCACAGCGAGGAGGTCCTCGGCGACCTGCTCCGGCTCGACCACCTCACCGCCCAGGCCGGCCGGCTCGCGGACAGCATCGCCGTGCTCACCGGCGGGCGCTCCGGGCGCCGGTGGACGAAGCCGATCGTGATGGAGAGCCTCCTGCGCGGCTCCATGGGACGGATCAGCGCCTACCAGCGGGTCCGCCTGCACTCGGTGAGCGCGGTCGCGGTGGTCGGCTACGCCGCCGAGGGCATCATGCACGCCCTCGCCGAGCTGATGGACAACGCGACCAGCTTCTCGCCGCCCTCCGAGGAGGTGCATGTCTACGTCGAGGAGGTGCAGGCCGGGGTCGTCATCACCATCGAGGACGGCGGCCTCGTCATGGGGCCGGCCGCCCTCGAGCGGGCCGAGCGTGCCGTCTCGGCGGAGGTCCTCGACCTGACCACGCTGTCCGGGACGCGGCTCGGCCTGGCGGTCGTCGGCGTCCTCGCCCGCAAGCACGGGCTGACGGTGTCCTTCCGGCCCTCCTCACGCGGCGGCACCGGGGTCGTCGTCATGATCCCGCGCCAGCTCATCACCGCGCCGAGGTCGGTTGTCGCCCCGCCGGCGGTCGCCGACTCCGCGGACACGGTCACCGCCGGGCTGCCCACGGTCGTGCCGTCCAGGCTGCCCGCGCTCCTCTCCCCTGAGGCGAACGCGACGAGCGCGGGGACCACGGGCAAGGTGGGGAGCGCGGCGGGCGCGGCCACGGCGCGAATCGCGGTCGACCCGGTCACCGAGTTCATCTCGCTGCCCCAGCGGACGCCGGAGCACCCCGCGCGGCTCGACGCCGGCCACGCCGCCGCCTCGGCGCGCGCGGCCGGGGCGGCCCGCGAGGCGACGCCGGACGCGACCACGGTCGCCAGCGCCGTCCCGAGCCCGGCGCTGGCCGCGGACGCCGACGGGAGCACCGACGAGGCGGGCGCTCCGCCGCTGCTGACCCTGCCCAAGCGTGAGCGCGGGCAGTCCCTCGCGGCGAGCGCACGCGCCGCGGCCCTGCTCGCCGCGCCGCCGCGCACCCACCGGCCACGCCGCAACTCCAGCGCGAACTTCGCCGCCTTCCGCCGGGCGATGCGCGCCGCCGGAACCAGCCACGTCCGGCCCGCCGGTCCGGCGCCCGGACGCGCGGGCGCGCTGGTCACGGCAGCCGCCACCGGCACCACGGCCAGCCCGTCGGCAGCCCCCGGGGATGCGGACGTCCCCGATGGCACCGGCGAGCCGGACCAGCAGGACACGTGACCTGCCAGCGCCGCGTCACGACGAACGTCCCGCATGACGACCAGCGCCCTGCATGACGACCAGCACAGCACTGGACGACCTGATTGGAGGCAGGGGCACGACCGGATGGGACCCACCCGCCCGGCGCCCCGCGATCCCGATGAACACCACTGAGCGCGATCTCGACTGGCTGCTGGAAAACCTCCTCGCCCGCACCCCGGGGACCCGCCACGCCCTGGTGCTCTCCAGGGACGGGCTCAAGCTGTGCCGCTCGTCCGGACTGAGCATCGACCAGGCCGACCAACTGTCCGCGATCGCTTCGGGGATCCAGAGCCTCGCGCACGGCGCGTCGATCGAGTTCGGGGACGGCACCGGCGGCGTGCGGCAGTCGATGACCGAGTACCACGGCGGGCTGCTGTTCATCGTCGACGCCGGCCAGGGCGCGCACCTCGCGGTGATCGCCACCGACGACGCCGACGCCGGCATCATCGGCCACAACATGAGCGAGCTCGTCGAACAGATCGGCGAGTACCTGAGCGCGGCGCCACGCGATCCCGTCCAGCCCGCGCTACTGCCATGATCCGTCGGCTCGTCGACAGCGAGGACCCGGACCGCCTCTACACCGTCACCGGCGGCCGCAGCCGGGCCGGAGACACCGCCTTCGACCTCGTCACGCTCGTCACGAGCAGGAGCGAGCCGACGCCCGGGATGCAGTCCGAACACGTCCGGATCCTGCGGGTCTGCCGCGCGCCGACCGCGGTGGTCGAGCTGTCGGCGGACCTGAAGCTGCCGGTGAGCATCGTGAAGATCCTGCTGTCCGATCTGCTCGAGCGGGGCCGGATCTCGGCACGCCACCCCTCGACCCCGAACGACCCCTCGCAACTGCCCGATCCCGCGTTCCTGAAGCAGGTGCTCGTTGGACTCCAGAAGCTCTGAGCCCGCCGCCCGGCCGCCGCTGCAGACCACGGCCCGGGACGGCGTCAAGATCGTGATCGTCGGTGGTTTCGGTGTGGGCAAGACCACGATGGTCCGTTCGGTCAGCGAGATCCGGCCGCTGAGCACGGAGGAGGTGATGACCGAGGCCGGCGTCGGCATCGACGACAACGGCGACGTCCTCGAGAAGAACACGACCACGGTCGCGTTCGACTTCGGACGGATCAGTCTCGACGCCGAGATGGTGCTCTACCTGTTCGGCGCCCCCGGCCAGGAGCGGTTCTGGTTCCTGTGGGAGCGGCTGTTCGCGGGGACGCTCGGGGCGGTGGTGCTCGTCGACACCCGGCGGGTCGCCGACTCGTGGTACGCGATCGACCGGCTCGAGCACCACCGGATGCCCTTCATCGTGGCGCGGAACAACTTCGGCTCCCCCGAGCACTCGCTGGAGGACCTGCGCGAGGCGCTCTCGCTGTCACCCAACGTCCCCGTGATCGACTGCGACGCCCGGGCCCGGTCGTCCAGCAAGGACGTGCTGATCACCCTCGTGCGCCACCTCTGCGAGCTGTCCGCGGCGCGCGAGGAGCGCGAGGCGGAGGCGTCGTGACAACCGCCCGCGAGCCGGCGCGCGAGTCAGTCCGCGGGTCGGCCCGTGAGCCGGCCCGCGAGCCGGCCGGCGCGGCGCGGGAGCGGCCGCCCGGCGGCCGGACCCCGCCCTGCCACCTGGGCGAGGCGCAGTTCCAGGGTGGGCCGGCGCGGGCCTACCGCGACCTGCGCCGGGAGCACGGCGCCGTCGCGCCCGTGCTGCTCGACGGCGGCCTGCCGGCCTGGCTGGTCCTCGGCTACCGGGAGCTGCACTACGTCCTGAGCCATCCGGAGATCTTCGCCCATGACCCGCGTCACTGGGCCGGCTGGGACGACGTCCCGCCCGACTGGGCCGCCCTGCCCGGTGTCGGACACCGCCCGTCCGTGCTCCGCGCCGAGGGGGCGGAGCACCGGCGGCGCTACACCGCCATCCAGGACGTCCTCGGCGCGGTGGACCTCTTCGAGCTCCGGGCCCGCGCCGAGGAGATCACCGACGACGTGATCGACGCCTTCGCCGGGCGCGGGGAGACCGATCTGATCGACTCGTTCGCGCACCGGGTGCCCGCCCTGGTCCTGGCGTCGCTGTGCGGGCCGCCCGAGGTCGACACCGCGGGCCTGGTGCACGACCTGATCGTCCTGATCGACGACGGCCCGGACGCGGCCGAGAGCCACCAGCGGGTCCTGGACCGGCTGCGGTGGCTGCTCGCCGACCGGCGCGAGCATCCCGACGACGACATCGTCTCGCGCCTGATCGCCCACCCGGCCGGGCTCGCCGACGAGGAGGTCGTCGAGGACCTCGCCGTGGTGTTCGGGTTCGGCGCGCGCGCCGTGGCCGGCTGGATCGGCAACTCGCTGCGCCTGCTGCTCACCGACGGGTCGTTCGCCCTCGACCTGTCCGGCGGACGGCGCAGCATCATGCAGGCGCTGAACCAGGTCCTGTGGGAGGACACGCCGATGCAGGTCGTCGCCGGGCGGTGGGCGACCCGCAACACCCAGCTCGGCGGGCAGCGCATCGAGGCCGGCGACATGATCGCGCTCGGGCTCGGGGCCGGCAACGCCGATCCGCAGGTCCGCCGCGGCCACGCCCCGGACACCCAGACGGGCCCGGGGACCAGCGCCAACAGCGCCCACCTGTCCTTCGGCCACGGCGAGCACCGCTGCCCGTACCCCGCGCAGGAGATCGCCGAGGTCGTCACCCGGACCGCGGTCGAGGCACTCCTCGACCGCCTGCCCAACATGTGGATCGCCGTCCCGACCGATGCCCTCGGCTGGCGGCGGACCGCGTGGAACCGCGCTCTGACGGCGTTGCCGGTCCGGTTCAGTCCCGTGTGAGGACCGCGACAGGCCGCACCGCGCGGCACCACGCTGACCCGGAGGCCGGAGACAGCACATGACCCATCCCAACCCCCGCCAGCTCGGCACGTGCGCGAGCGGCATGCCCCGCGCGCTCGGCGCCGTCCGCCAGCTCGGCACGCTGCGCCAGTACGGCGCGTCCTGCCCGGCACCGACCACCCGCCGCGGCGGGCCCGAGGACACCCCGTCCGGCGAGCCCGTGCCCGGACCATCCAGCGGCCCGCCGAGCGGACCGCGCGGCGGGTCGGTGCGCGGCGCGGCGGGCGCCCACCCGCCGGTACGGCCGGATCTCGACGCGCGCGGGCCCGCGCACGCCACCGCCGTCCGGCTACCGGCCGACGGCCCCGGGGACGACCGCGCCGCGTTCTACCGGCGTATCCGCGACGAGCACGGCCCGGTCGCCCCGGTCCTGCTCGAGGGGGACGTCCCGGCCTGGCTGGTGCTCGGCTACCGCGAGGTCGTCTACGTCGCCGGCACCCCGGCCCTGTTCGGCCGGGACTGCCGGATCTGGAACGCCTGGGATCTTGTCCCGCCGGCCTGGCCGCTGCAGTCGGTGGTCGGCCAGCGGCCGTCGCTACGCGCCCTCGACGGGCCCGCCCACGCCCGCCGGCTGGGCGCCGTCGGCGACGTGCTGGGCATGTTCGAGCCGCACGGCCTGCGGGCGCGGGCGGCCAGCGGCGCCGACGCCCTGATCGACGCGATGGCCGGCGACGGCCGCGCCGAGCTCATGACCCAGTACGCCAGCCCGCTGCCGGCGATGGTCGCGGCCGGGATGTGGGGGCTGCCCGACACCGACCTGACCGCGCTCGCCCGGGATCTGACCCTGCTCGTCAGCGGCGGGACAGGGGCCCGCGACGCGCGTCGGCGGGCCCACGCGATGCTCACCCGGGTGGTCCGGCGCCGCCGCGCGCAACCGGGCGACGACGCGGTGTCGGCGCTGCTCACCCATCCGGCCGGCCTGCGCGACGACGAGGTCGTCGAGGACGTCATGGCGACCCTGATCGCCGGCCAGGCGCCGACCGCGGACTGGATCGGGAACACGCTGCGGCTGATGCTGACCGACCCCCGGTTCGCCACCGACCTCGCCGGTGGACGGCTCAGCGCGGGGGACGCGATGGCCGAGGTGCTGTGGGCGGACCCGCCGATCCAGAACCTCGTCGCGCGGTGGGCCCGGCGCGACGTCCGGCTCGGCGGGCGCTGGATCCGCACGGGCGACCTGCTCATCTTTGGCCTGTCGGCCGCGAACTCCGATCCGTGGGCGCGTCCCCAGCCCTCCGGGCGCCCGTCGGGCAACCACGCCCACCTGGCGTTCGGCCACGGCGAGCACCGCTGCCCCTTCCCCGCCCAGATGACGGCCGAGACGATCGCGACCACCGCGATCGAGGTGCTCCTGGACCGCCTCCCCGATCTCGAACTCGCCGTGGAGCCGCGGGACCTGCGCTGGCGCCCGTCGGTGTGGGCACGCGGGGTCGCCGCGCTCCCGGTGCGCTTCACGCCCCCCTGAGCGGCCCCGGCCAGGGCACGTCCGCCCCGCCACCTGTCCCGGGGATCGGCGGGCGCGGCATCCCGACGGCGTCCAGGATCCCGGTCACCTCCGCCAGCACGTCCGCGGCCGGCGCGTCCGCGTCGATGACGACACAGTCGACGCCGGACATCACCTCGTCGTAGCGCGCGCACGCCTCGACGGCCTCCCGCAGGGCCGCGGCCTCGTCCACCCGGCCCGCGGACTCCCGGCCCGCTGAGGCCGACCCCCCCGGCTCCTGCCCCGCTGAAGCCTGTCCCGCCGGCCCATGCCCCGCTGTGGCCTGCCCTGCCGACGCCCGGCGTGCCAGCCGCGCGGCCGCCACCTCGGGCGAGACGCGCAGATAGAGCACGAGGTCGGGAACGGGCACGTACGAGGCGATCTGCAGGTACCACTCGGTGTACTCGCCGAGGTCCCCGCAGTAGACCTCCCAGGTCTGGATCCAGCGGTCGGCCACCACCAGGTCGAACCCCGCCAGGAACTCCTCCAGGTACCGGAACTGGACGGCGGCCTCGATCAGGCGAGCGGCGTGGACGAGATTCGCCGGGACCGCGCCGAGCGGCTCACCGATGGTACTCAGCCGCCGCATCAGGTCCCGGAGCACCGCGTCGGTCTGCGACGCCAGGTGCAGGTGCAGCGCCGCCGGTGCCGCGGTCAGCCGCCGCACCAGGGCGAGCTTGCCCGCTCCGGCCGGGCCTTCGACGGCCAGCAGAGCGTAGGGACGCGCCGGCGCGGCGCCGAAGGTGAAGACGTCGCTGGCCAAGAGCATCCCGACCGGATCGGCTGCCGGCTGCCGCCCGACGCGGACGCGGACCGGCGCGGCAGAGTTCGTCGACGGCGCACCGAGCTCGATGGGCACCGAACCAGCTGGTGCACCGAGCAGGGAGCGAATCACCGCCGCGGATGGTCCCGCGGCGAGCTGTGCCCGTCCGATTCTGGTACCGGTCGGGCGAACCGGCAATAGCCGGCAGCCGCATTTACGGCGTCGTAACACTCCGGTGGGCCCCGCTCACCCGAGCGGCGGACGCGCCCGCCGCCGGCGATCTACAGTTCGGGCATGAGCCGGAAAGATCCACTGCTTGTGGCCGTGGAGGGTGTCGACGGAGCCGGGAAGACCACGCTCATCCGCGGCCTGGAGACGGTGCTGCGCCCGCTGCGCGGAACCCGGCCGGCGCGCGTGTGCGTGGAGATCTTCCGTGCGATCGCCGAGCCCGACGACACCGTCCTGCACCAGGCGGTCATCCCCGGCCCGGTGCGGCGGCTGGCCCACCTGATCGAGCTCTCCGCCCAACTGCGCTACCGCACCGGCCCGGACGGCCGTCCCGACCTGCTGTTCGACCGGTGGATCCAGTCGTCGGAGGTGCACTGCGGCCCCTACGGGGAGCAGCACCGGCCGTGGCTCGAGCACATGGAGGATCTGCTCCCCCGCCCCGACCCGCTGCTGTGGCTGCGCGTACCGCCCTCGCTCGCCTACGAGCGGATGGTCGCCCGCGGCGACCGCCGCACCCGGGCCTTCACCCCGGCGGCGCTGCGCGCCCACCTCGTCGAGCAGGCCGACGGCTACGAGAAGATCATGGCCCAGGCCGACAACGTCGTCGAGCTGGACGGGACGCAGTCCCGGGAGAGGCTGCTCGACCAGGCGGCCTCGGCGATCGAGGCCGTCGCCGCGCGGCGCGAGCAGACCACGCGGGCCGGCGGGGCCGACACCGCCCCGAACGTGCTTCAGGGCCCGTGGGATGTTCCCCACGGGCCCTGAAGATCACTTACCTACGGCCTACTCGCGGCCGAACTGCTCCCGCAGACGCCGCAGCGCCTCCTCGTCGATCGCCGAAGCGGGCTGCTCCGACTGCGACGAGGTGTAGGAGGACGGTGCCGCCGCGGCGGCGTCGGCCTCCTGCGCGGCCCGGATCTGGGCCTGGTGGGCCTCGAACCGGGTCTGGGCCTCCGCGTACTGCCGCTCCCACTCGGCCTGCTGCTCCTCGAAGCCCGGCAGCCACTCGCCGGTCTCGGGGTCGAAGCCCTCGGGGTACACGTAGTTGCCCTGCTCGTCGTACTTGGCTTCCATGCCGTACTGGCTCGGGTCGAACGAGTCGCCCTCAGCGACCAGCGAGGACGCCTCGTTCGCCTGCTTCAGCGAGAGGCTGATCCGGCGCCGGTCGAGGTCGATGTCGATGACCTTGACCAGGATCTCGTCGCCGACATTGACGACCTGCTCGGGGATCTCGACGTGGCGCTCGGCCAGCTCCGAGATGTGCACCAGGCCCTCGATGCCCTCGTCCACGCGGACGAACGCGCCGAACGGCACGAGCTTGGTGACCCGACCGGGTACGACCTGGCCGATCGCGTGCGTCCGGGCGAACTGGCGCCACGGGTCCTCCTGCGTCGCCTTCAGCGACAGGGAGACCCGCTCGCGGTCCAGGTCGACGTCGAGAACCTCGACGGTGACCTCCTGGCCGACCTCGACCACCTCGGACGGGTGGTCGATGTGCTTCCAGGACAGCTCGGACACGTGCACGAGGCCGTCGACGCCACCCAGGTCCACGAAGGCACCGAAGTTGACGATGGAGCTGACCACGCCCTTGCGGATCTGACCCTTGGCGAGCTGGGCGAGGAACTCCGACCGCACCTCGCTCTGGGTCTGCTCCAGCCAGGCGCGGCGGGACAGAACCACGTTGTTGCGGTTCTTGTCCAGCTCAATGATCTTGGCTTCGAGCTCACGGCCCACGTAGGGCTGGAGGTCGCGGACCCGGCGCATCTCCACGAGGGAGGCGGGAAGGAAGCCGCGCAGGCCGATGTCGAGGATGAGACCACCCTTGACGACCTCGATGACGGTGCCGGTGACGACGCCGTCCTCCTCCTTGAGCTTCTCGATCGTGCCCCAGGCGCGCTCGTACTGCGCACGCTTCTTGGACAGGATCAGACGGCCTTCCTTGTCCTCCTTCTGGAGGACGAGGGCCTCGACGTGGTCGCCGACCGTGACGACCTCGTGCGGATCGACATCGTGCTTGATCGAGAGCTCCCGCGACGGGATGACACCCTCGGTCTTGTAACCGATGTCGAGCAGCACCTCGTCGCGGTCCACCTTGACGATGATGCCGTCGACGATGTCGCCGTCGTTGAAGAACTTGATCGTCTTGTCGACCGCGGCGAGGAAATCCTCCGCCGAGCCGATGTCGTTGACCGCAACCTGTGGTGTGGTCGGGCTGTGCGAGGTGGTCACGGTCTCCACGGGTCGTACGTCGGTGGTGCTCGTCAAGGGGTCGGCTCCGACTGGGAATCGTCCAAAGCGCGAGGGCCGGATCGAACCGCCGGGACGGAGGGACAGGCACCGAACGCAAGAACGACACTGTCAGAACCGATAACGACTGCTCGAGTGGATCCGCTCGGTCTGAGACCCACGAACCCTCGTGCAACTCCCAAGTCTAGGGAGCGGTGTCCCACGAGGTCAACGGGAGGGCACACAGACGCGGAGCCAGTCCTGCCGAACCCCTCACCCTGTGGGGCTTTCATAGTACGAAAAGTCACCAGCCATCGTCCCGCCCGCCGTCGAGAATGTGGCCCAGTCGGCTCTCGGCGGCGCCGTCCGGGCCGGGCCCGCCGGGCCCGGCCAGTCGGCTCCCGGCCGGGTCGCCGGGCGCGGTCGCCGGCCGGGAGCCGCGGGGCGGGGGTGACCGGCGGCGGCTACGCGGAGCCGCCGGGACCTGGTACCCCACGCTCCCGCGCCCCGCGGCCCGGCTCCGCGCGCGGCCGGGGAGCCGGGCCGGGCGACCGGTCCGCCGCCGGGGCACCCGGGCGCGTGCCGGGTCCGCCGCCGGAGCCGGCACCGGGCGCCCGGCCGGTCCGCAGCGGCATCGTCCGCGCCGACTCGCCGTCGGGGGCACTGTCGGCTCCCTGGTGTCCGCCAGCGGCTCCGTGGTGTCCGCTACCGGACAGTTCCTGGCGCCACCTCTCGTCCACCTGGGACTCCACCGACCAGCGCTCGTCGGTGCCGGCCGGCGCCCCCGCGCCGGCCGGGACCGGCTCGGCGGGCCCCGCCGGCACCGGCCGGGACCGTGCGCGCACCCGCCGGGCCCACTCCCGACCCAGCGTCATGCAGGGCCGTTCAACCAGGAAGTAGGTGATCGTGGAGACCGCACAGGTCAGCACGAGCACCAGCAGGAAGAACGGGGCGAACGCCAGCTCGCCGGCGGCCGTCCCGGTGTGCTCGGCGACCACCTCGATCACGACCGTGTGCCACAGGTAGATCCCGTACGAGATGAGGCCGAGGTAGGCCATCGGGCGGCAGGTCAGCAACCGCCGCACCAGGCCCTGGTCGGGCGGCCCGAACACCGCGGGCAGGATCAGGAAGAAGCCGAACAGGCCGTAGAACAGGTGCCGGCCCATGTCCTGGGTGCGGTCCGGCACGAACAGCGGCTGCAGCGGGAGGTCGACCTGGGTGCTGGCCACCCAGTAGAAGAACGCGGCGATGAGCCAGCAGGCCCCGCCGGACCACCGCCACCGCGCCCACGCCGGCGTCCGCCCGTTCTGGACGTACCAGGCCGACAGGACGGCGATCAGCATCCCCATGGCGAACAGGTCCCACCAGACCGGCAGCCAGACCGTCCAGCCGTCGGCCCACCAGATGTGCGAGCCGATCAGCGCGTAGTGCAGGACCCGGCTGATCACGAAGATCACGGCGAGGGCCACAAGCTCGACCCTGAGCTGGGAGCGGGCCGGGCGGCGCCGGCGGACGAGCAGCCAGGCATAGAACGGGACGGAGATGTAGAAGGCGAACTCCACGTTGAGGGTCCACGCCTGGGTGAGGCCCTGGATCGCCCAGTGCTGCCGGTAGCCCTGCATGAAGAAGGCCGTCTGCAGCAGCCCGGCGAAGCCGTGGACGCCCATCTTGTCGTTGGGCACGACGTTGAGCGCGACCGCCAGCGCCAGCCAGTACAGCGGGATGATCCGCAGCAGCCGGCGGATGTAGAAGCCGGCGGCGTCCGGGGCTCCGCGGCCGCTCAGGTGCGCCACGGCGAACGGGCGGTAGAGCAGGAAGCCCGAGATCAGGAAGAAGACCGCGACGCCGATCTCACCGCGGGCGGTGTAGACGCCGATGGAGTTGCCGGTGGTCAGCCCGCTGTTGAACGACACGTGCACGACCAGGACCAGCAGCGCCGCGATCGCGCGCAGCCCGTCGAAGCCCGCGAACACCACCGGCGCGGACCGGGCCGCCTCCGCCTGTGCGGGCGCGGCCGGTCCCGTGCTCGCCGTGGCCGCGGAGCCCGGCCGGCCCGGCGCCCGGCCACCGCTCCCGCGGTCGAAACCGGCGGTCACCGACCGTGACCACTACTGTCGGCGATGTCTGGCACGGTCGCAAGGTACCAGGCGGTACCCGACGGCTCGGCGGCCCGCGCCACCCCAGCGAGCCGGACGCGATCCCCGAAAACGGTGCCGGAAGGCAGCCGTGTCGTCACTTTACGCGCTCACGCTGGGCCTCGGCGGTGGCCAGGCCCGCCCGGCGACGGCGCAGCGCACCGACGATGGCCGCGATCCCGACCGCCGCGAGCAGGACGACCGCCGGCTCGGCGCACGCCCGGAACCGGGTAGTGCCGTAGACCAGCACCGAGGCCAGCGTGAGTGTGACCGGTACCGCCAGCAGCGGCAGCAGGACGACCCCCCGTCGGCGCAGCACCACCGTACCGGCGACGGCGGCCAGCTCGAGCACCCAGAGGCAGACCATGCCGAGCCGGCTCAGCCCCAGCGGGCGCAGCTCCACGCCGTCGAACTCGGTCTGCTGCCACGGCCGGTAGAGGCCCCACGTCCGGCCGGCCCGGGCGGCGGCGACACGGGGCAGCTCTCCGGTGTTGTCACCGATGAACCTGTATGCGGCCTTCCGGTAGTAGACGTCCCGCTCGGACCGTTCCACCGGCGCCTGCTCCAGCGCCTGGATGCAGTCGAACGACCACCACCCCGTGTACTTGCCGAAGTAGCTCGCCTCGCAGTGGGTGACGGCCAGCGTCGAGCCGAGGCCGCTCGAGAGGAACTCGGGCTCCTCGAACCGGGACAGGTTGTAGGCCGTCCAGGGGGCCACCACGGCGACGCTCGTGCCGGCGGCGGCCGCGAGCAGGCCGAGGCGGCGACGCCACGGCAGCGGACGGCTCATCGCGATCAGGGGCACCACGAGCACCAAAGCGAGCAGCGCGAGCTCGGCGCGGGCGAGCATCGCGGCGGCCAGCGCCGCGCCGAGCCAGCAGGCGTCCGCCACGGTCCGCCGGTCCCAGAAGCGGTGGGCCGCGGCGATCAGCAGGGCGCAGGTCAGGATTCCGGTGGTCTCGGACATCACCAGGGCGTCGTTGAGCCACATCCCCGGGTAGAGCGCCGCGATGCCGGCGGCGAGCAGGCCGGTGGCCGGGCCGGCGGCGCGGCGGCCTACCAGGCCGACGACGCCGACCGACACCGCACCGAGCAGACACGAGAAGATCTGGTGCGACAGGAACCCGGTGAAGCCCAGCACGGACGGGATGGCGAGCAGCGCACTCGTCAGTGGTGGGTGCTGCGCGTCCGGGACGTATCTGTCGAAGTACCTCAACTCGAACGGATCGGGCCAGCCGTGCCCGTCCGCGAACAGGTTCGCGGCCTGGTGGTAATAGAAAGGGTCACCGTCGACGACCGCGGGATGCATCCATCCGAACAGGTAGCCGAGGCGGACACCGAGACCGACGGCGACCACCACCAGCAGGCCGATCCACCACGCCCGCCCGGCCGGCGCGAGCCGGGGCGGTGCCGCGGACCGCGCGCCGGGATCCGATGGCCCCTGTGTCGGGGGCTGGCCGGACCCGGCCAGGCGACCCCTGCCGGGGCGCCCTCCGGACCTCGACCATCGGCCCGCGGCCGCCGACCGATGCGCCCCGGGCGGGCGGGGCGTCGGCGCGAGTTGACCCTCATCCGACAGAACGTCCGCGGCACCGTCTGATCGATCCGTCGTAGCCTCGACCACGGAACCCGGCGATCTGGACATACCAGATGAATCGCGCGGAACTGGGGGACCGTCGGGATCACCGGCGGTGACCGACGGTGAGCTGCTGTCAGGCACCCGCGGAAGGTACCAATGCTGGCCCATTGGAGGTATTGCCGAGCCCGACATCTCCGGTCTGGGACTACCACGCGTTTCCCCTGACCGGAACCGCGGATTAGCCTTGCCGATCGGGCCCATGTGCTGCTCCCGGTACGCGAACGGACACGGCACCGTCCGTGCCAGGCCCCGTCCGGCTCGATCCGGTGGCCTGCCGCCACACCTGCGCACCTAACGACATCGGAAGGGGACCGGGCTGAGCCGCCGAGACACCGACACCTACCCGCTGGCTCGCCCCCGCCCCGGTCAGCCGGAGGACGGCCACGCCGCCGAGCGCAACCCGCGGCGCCCCGCCCGGGACCGGCGCAGAGCCGCGGACCGCCGTGCGGAGCCGGACTCCGGCACCGACGCGGCCGGCGGTCCGGGCGCGGCCACGGGCCCAGGTGCCGACATCGATCGTCCTGCCGCAGGCCGACGCGCGGACACGGACAGTGGCACGGAGCACGACGAGGCCACAGACCATTTGGACGGCCTGTATCTCGACCGGTCCCGGCTCGACGCCGCCTACCAGGACGACGCCTACCCGGACCCCGAGGGCCGCCTGCGCCGGGCCGGCGCGTACAGCGGCGACGAGACCGAGCACATCGAGCGCCGGGCCGCCGCCTCACGCGACCCACGTGAGGCGGCACGCGACGCCGACGATCACACCCGCGTCATCGCCCGCCCCCGCGTCCCAGCCCGTGCCGGGCGAGCCGCCCGCACGGGGAGCCCCGCGGGCGACCGGAGCCCGCGGGGCGGCCACGAGCTCGTCGGGAGCGGCCCGCCGCGCCCGCACGGCGCCGAGCCGGCCGAGGCCCGCCGGGCCGGTTCCCGCCAGCCGGTGGCCGACCCGTCCAGGCGACGCGAGCCGGGCGGGCCGCGCACGCCGCGACAGCCGGGCACGTCACGGCAGCCGGCCGGCGGGCGAGGCGCGGGCGAGGCGGACGACCTCCTCGAAGCGGACGACCTCCTGGAGGCGGACAGGCCCGGCGCCCGCGCCCGCGGCGCCACCGACCCGCATGCCACCGGCCCGCTCGAGACCGGGCGGCCGGACGACGGATCGCCGGAGACCGGGCCGCTCGAGACCGGACCACTCACGGCACCGGTGCTGGCACCATTGGGCCACTCTCCCGCGCTGGACGGCCTGCGCGCCCTCGCCGTCCTCGGGGTGATGGCCTACCACGCGGGCCTGAGCTGGATGCCGGGCGGACTGCTCGGCGTCGACGCCTTCTTCGTCCTCTCCGGATTCCTGATCACCGGCCTGCTCGTGGCCGAGTACCGGACCACCCGGCGCATCGACCTGAAGTCGTTCTGGATCCGCCGCACCCGACGTCTGATGCCGGCACTGCTGACGATGATGCTGGGCGTGGCGGCCTACGCCCGGTTCGTCGCCCAGCCCAGCGAGGTCGAGACACTGCGCGTGGACGCGCTGTCGACCCTCGGGTACGTCGCCAACTGGCGGTTCGCGCTGTCGGACCAGAGCTATTTCGACCACTTCTCCGCCCCGTCCCCGCTGCTGCACACCTGGTCGCTGGCGGTGGAGGAACAGTTCTACGTCCTGTGGCCGCTCGCCGTCTACCTGCTGATGTGGCACAGCGGGCGCACCACGGCGCGGTGGCGCAACCAGCGCCACAAGGCGCAGACCCTGATCCTGACCGTCGCCGTGCTGGGCGCGGAGGCGTCCGCGCTGCTCGGGCTGCTGCTGGTCGTGCTGGGCGCGGACGCCTCCCGCATCTACTACGGCACGGACACCCGCGCGCAGGCGCTGCTGGCCGGCGCCGCACTGGCTGTGTGGCGGATCCAGCGGCGGACACCGCTCACCGAGCGGACGAAGAAGGGCCTGTCCGTCGCCGGCTGCCTCGCCGGGGTGGCGATGCTCACGGTCTGGGCGACCGTCGACGGCGAGAGCCGGGTGCTCTACTCCGGCGGCTTCCTGGGCGTGGCGGTGATCGTGATGCTGCTGATCGCCTCGATCGTCGAGGTGCCCCGCGGGCCGGCCGCGCGGGTGCTGTCGCTCCCGCCGCTACCCACCATCGGCCGGGTCTCCTACGGCCTCTACCTGTGGCACTGGCCGGTCTTCCTGACCGTCACCGCGGCCCGCACGGGGCTGAGCGGCGCGGCGCTGCTGGGCGTGCGCGTGGCCGTCACGGCGGCGATCACCATCGCCTCGTTCCACCTGGTCGAAAACCCGATCAGGCGACGGAAGATCCGTTTCCCCATGCCGCGGGTCACCGTCCCGGCCTCGATCTGCGCGGTCGTCGCCCTGGTGATGGTCGCCACGATCGCGGACCCGTCCGCCGGCCGCGGCGCGGCGGACCTCGAGCAGCTGGCCGCGCGGGCCGCTACCGCGGCACCGCCGACGGCCCGGGCCGAGCCGGTGACGGGCCGACCGCTGCGGGCCGTCCTGGCCGGGGACTCGCTCGCGCTCACCCTCGGCTTCAGCGAGTTCTCCACGTCCGCCGCCCGCGAGGGCCTGGAGATCCACGACGGCTCCCAGCTCGGATGCGGGGTGACCCGCTCGCCGCGCCGCCTCCTCATGGGCGAGGTGAACCTGCCACCTCCGGGGTGCGACCAGTGGCCCACCCGCCTCAGCCGGAAAGTCGACGAGCTCCGTCCCGACCTGGCCATGCTGCTGGTCGGGCGCTGGGAGGTCACCGACCAGGACCTCGAGGGCCGACGGACCCACATCGGTGATCCGGCGTTCGACGCCTATCTCGGGCGCGAGCTCGACCTGGCGATCACCACCCTCTCGGCCCGCGGAGCGAAGGTGGTGCTGCTGACCGCCCCGATGTTCGAGGAGGGTGAGGCGGCGGACGGCAGCATCTACCCGGAAACCCGGGCCGACCGGGTGATCCAGTTCAACAAGCTGCTTCGCCAGGCCGCCGCGCGGCACTCCGCCGTCACCACCGTCATCGATCTCGCCGCGGTACTCAGCCCGGGCAACGAGTACCGCGGTGAGATCGACGGCGTTCGCGTGCGCGACGACGACGGTGTTCACATCAGCAACGGCGGTGGAGCGCGGGCCGGCCAGATGGTGCTACCCGAGCTTCTCAAGCTGGCCCGCCCGGCCACGGCGCGTGGTGCCGACGGGCCGGCCCCGGCACCCGAGTGACCCGGCCGCTTTACCTGACGCTAACCTTCCGCAGCAGTACTCCACGGGCCACAGGAGGATGATCGTGCCTCGCGCGCTGATTACGGGAATCACCGGCCAGGACGGGTTGTATCTGGGGGAGTTGCTGGTTGGGCGGGGTTATGAGGTGTTCGGGCTGGTGCGCGGGCAGTCGAACCCGAAGGTGGCGACCGTGGAGCGGCTGGTGCCGGGGGTCGTGTTGTTGGAGGGTGATCTGACGGATCTTCCGTCGTTGATCGGCGCGGTGGAGATCTCCCAGCCCGACGAGGTGTACAACCTGGGCGCGATCTCGTTCGTCGGACTCTCCTGGAAGCAGGCGGAGCTGACCGGGGAGACGACGGGTATGGGGGTGCTGCGGGTTCTGGAGGCGCTGCGGATCGCGGGCGGTAACGACCTGTCCCGGGTGCGGTTCTACCAGGCGTCCTCGTCGGAGATGTTCGGAAAGGTGCGGGAGACGCCGCAGCGGGAGACGACGCCGTTTCATCCGCGTTCCCCGTACGGGGTGGCGAAGACGTTCGGGCATTACCTGACGGTGAATTACCGCGAGTCGTACGGGTTGTTCGCGTGTTCGGGGATGTTGTTCAATCACGAGTCGCCGCGGCGGGGAATCGAGTTCGTGACGCGGAAGATCTCGCGGGCGGTGGCGCGGATTTCACTCGGTCTGCAGGACTCGGTGTCCCTGGGGAATCTGGAGTCGCGGCGCGACTGGGGTTTCGCGGGGGACTACGTGGACGCGATGTGGCGGATGCTCCAGCAGGACACCCCGGACGACTTCGTGGTGGCGACCGGCGAGACCCACAGCATTCGTGAGTTGTTGGACGTCGCCTTCGCCCGGGTGGGCATCGAGGACTGGTCCGGCTACGTCCGCTCCGACCCGCGGTTCTTCCGCCCGGCCGAGGTGGATGTCCTCGTGGGCGACGCGTCGAAGGCTCGTGAGGTGCTGGGGTGGAAGCCGCGGGTCGGCTTCCACGAGCTGGTGGAGATGATGGTCGACGCCGACCTCGCCACCGAGGCCGCTGCGGCGGACAGACACTGACCAACCGGTGACCGACGTTCCCCGGGTGCCCGCCACCGAGCCCGCACGACTGGCGCGGGCCGCACCACCCGCGCCGAGACCTGGCGCGGGTGAATACACACCCGGGCGCATGTCACGCCGTGTGATGGGGAGGGTACGCGCGTGCGCGACTCCGGGGGACAACCGATGAACCAAGGTCCAGCCACCGGGTCTCTTCCCCCGCAGGTGCGCGGGCGGCACCGTTCGGGCCGGCGGGATTCCTCGCCGGCCCCGTCCCAGCCGCTCGGGTCGGCGCAGGTAGCGGGCCAGGGGCTGCAGGAGGAGCCGCCGCCCGGCACGCGGGAAGTGCCCGGTCCGGCGATGATTCCCGGGCAGGCGACACAGCCGCGTCGGCAGCACCCGAGCCTCGCGGCCTTCCCCGGGCTCGCCGGCCTCGCGCCCGAGCGGCTGCGCGGCCAGAGCGACCGGATCCGGGCGGCCATGCGGGGCGCGATCCCCCTCGCCCTCGCCGGGCTGATCGCCAACGCGGCCAACCTCGGGGTCACCCTGGTCATCGCGCGGGCCATGAGCACCCGCTCCTACGGCGCCGTCGCGCAGCTTTTCGCGATCTTCTTCGTCGTCTCGATGCCGGGCAGCGCCCTGCTCGTCGGCGTCGTCCGGCGGATCACGAACTGGCAGCACACCGGCCAGGCCGACCTGATCGACGAGTGGATCGGCCGGGTCCGCCGGGCCGGGGTCGTCCTCGTCCTCTCCGTCGCCGTCCTGGCGATCATCGCGCGCGGGTTCGTCGCCCGCGAGCTCTCGCTGCCCGGAGCCGGCGGGGTCGCCGAGATCATCATCGCCGGAGCGGCCTGGTGCCTGCTGTGCGTCGACCGCGGGCTGATGCAGTGCGGGCGGCTTTACCCGTCGCTCGCCACGAACCTGCTGGTGGACGCGGCGGTCAAGAGCGGCTCGACGATCGCGCTGGTCCTGGCCGGACTGGACGAGGCCGGCGCGGCCATCGCCGTGCTGCTCGGGGTACTCGCCGCACTCGCGCACACCCGTTACAGCCTGCGCCGGCACCCGTCGGCGATCATGCAGGCCGACCCGACCCGCCCCCAGGCCCAGGCGCCGCCGGCCCCCGCCCAGCTCCCGGCCCCCACCCAGCTCCCGGCACCACCGGCCCGCCAGCGCCGGCTCACCGGCGGCCGGTTGGGATCGCATCCGGCGGCGGGGCGTGGCGACGCCGACACCGGGGCGACGACGCTGCCGCTGCCGGTCGCCGGGCCGGCGGCCACCGCGGAGCCGCGGCGGCTCGCCATCGAGGTCGGCGCCGCGCTGGTGACACTGGCGTTCCTCGGTGTGCTGCAGAACATCGATGTGCTGCTGCAGGGCCGGCTCGCCCCGGACGAGTCGGGCTCCTACGCGGCCGTCTCCGTGGCGGCGAAGGTGATCGTGCTGGCCGCGATCGTCCTGGCCGGGTTCCTCCTGCCCGAGGCCGCGGACCGCAACCATCTCGGGCAGCATGCACTGCATCAGCTCGGTGCGACGCTGGCGATACTCGCGGTGCCCGCGGTGGGGCTGCTCACCGTAGCGGCGATCGCACCCGACACACTGCTGTCGCTGGCTTTCGGGCCGCGTTTCACCAGTGCCTCCGGCGCTCTCCTCCCGCTGGCCGGAGCTATGACCTGTCTCGGAGCGACCGTGTTGTTCTCCCACTATCTGCTGGCTCTCGGCAAGCGTGCCGTGCTGGCCGTGCTCGCCGTCGCGACCGGCACCGCCGTCGCCCTCATGGCCTGGGCGCAGGGCTCCCCCGTGTCGACCGCGCGGGCGAACTTCGGCTGCCAGGCCGTGCTCGCCGTCGTCACCGGGCTGATGGTGCTCGCCGCCGCCCGCCGGACGGCCCGCGCGTGAGCACGCTGCCGGAGGGCTCGCTGCGCCCCACGACCATTCCGCCGCTGCCGGCACCGCCGTCCGCCGCCGGGCAGGTGCCCCTCGTCGGCACCGGGATGCCCGGGCTGACCGAGCAGTTCGTCCCGTCGGCGACGTCCGAGCAGCTGCTGGCCGGCCTCGCCGACACGCTGCCCGCACAGCCCACGCTGGCGGAGCTCGTCGAGACCTCGGGGATGCGCCGCATCCACATGCTGGCCTGGCGGGATCTGGACGACCCCGAAGCGGGCGGCTCCGAACTGCACGCCGACAAGGTCGCCGAGCGGTGGGCCGCCGCCGGCGTCGACGTCAGCCTGCGCACCGCCGAAGCACCCGGCCACCCCGAGACCACGCGGCGCAACGGCTACCAGATCGTCCGCAAGGCCGGCCGGTACTCGGTGTTCCCGCGGACGGCGACGTCCGGCGCGCTGGGCCGCACCGGCCCGTGGGACGGCCTGGTCGAGATCTGGAACGGGATGCCGTTCTTCTCCCCCGTCTGGGCGCGCTGCCCGCGGGTGGTGTTCCTGCACCACGTCCACGGCGCGATGTGGCGGATGGTGCTCTCCCCCAAGCTGGCCCAGGTCGGCGAGACCATCGAGTTCAAGGTGGCGCCGCCGCTGTACCGGCGCACCCGGATCCTCACCCTCTCCCAGTCGTCCCGGGACGAGATCATCGAGCTGCTGGGCCTGCCGGCCGGCAACATCTCGGTGATCCCCCCGGGCATCGATCCCTCGTTCAGCCCCGCCGGGGAGCGCTCCCCGCGCCCGCTGGTGCTCGCCGTCGGCCGGCTGGTGCCGGTGAAGCGGTTCGACGTGCTGATCGACTCGCTGATCCGGGCGCACGACGAGCACCCCGCGATGGAGGCCGTGATCGTCGGCGAGGGCTACGAGCGCCGGGCGCTCGAGGCGCGCATCGCCGCGGCGGGCGCGGGCGACTGGCTGCGGCTGGTCGGCCGGGTGGACGACGCGGGTCTTCTCGACCTCTACCGGCGTGCCTGGGTGCTCACCTCGGCCTCCGCCAGAGAGGGTTGGGGCATGACGATCACCGAGGCGGCCGCCTGCGGGACGCCGTCCGTCGCGACGAAGATCGCCGGGCACACCGACGCCGTCGCGGACGGCGTGTCCGGCCTGCTGGTCGAGGACCCGAACGACCTGGGCAAGACCCTGGCCGGCGTGCTGTCCGACCACGAGCTGCGGGCCCGGCTCTCCGCCGGCGCGCTCGCGCACGCGGCGACGTTCACCTGGGAGCACACCGCCCGCTCGACCTACCTCGCGCTGGTCAACGAGGCCGCCCGCCGCCGGCTCGTCCGCCGCCCCGCCCCGAGCTCGCGCTCGGGCGCGCCCCGGTGACCTTGACCGCTCCGGCGTCCGGAGCCGCCCATCCCGACGGGCCGGCCCCGGGCGCCACGACGGGCCCCGGCGGCGCGCCGCCCTCCGATCACCCGCGCCGGCAGGGGCGGCTCGGCCGGGTCCGCCGGCTGCTGCCGTCCTGGCCCGCGCTGGTACTCGCCGCGCTGGCCTACATCCCGCTGCTGGCGACGGCGCCGGGGCGGATCGGCGCCGACACGAAGGCGTACCTCTACCTCGACCCGGGCCGGATGCTGGCCCGCGCGGTGTCGATGTGGGACCCCGACGTCGGCATGGGGACCGTCACCCACCAGAACATCGGCTACCTGTTCCCGCAGGGCGCGTTCTACTGGCTCGCCCAGCTCGCCGGGCTGCCCGACTGGGTGGCGCAGCGGCTGTGGACGGGCTCGATCCTGTTCGGCGCGGGCGCCGGCGTGCTGTTCCTGCTGCGCACGTTCGGCTGGGCGAACCGCTACGCGTTCATCGCGGCCCTCGGGTACATGCTCACCCCGTACACGCTGGAGTACGAGGCGCGGATCTCGGCCATCCTGCTGCCGTACGCGGGCCTGGGCTGGCTGATCGGCATCACCGTGCGGGGGCTGCGCGAAGCCGGCGCGGACGACCGCTCCCGCGCCGCGGACACCCCGCGACTGGTGCGCTGGCGCTCGGGCTGGCGCTGGCCGGCGGCGTTCGCGCTGATGGTCACCCTGATCGGCAGCATCAACGCGTCCAGCCTGATCTTCATCCTGTTCGCGCCGCTGCTGTGGGTGCCGTTCGCGGTGTGGGGCACCCGGGAGGTCCGTCTCGGCACCGCCCTGACGCTGTGCGGGCGGGCGGTGGCGCTGGTCGTCGTGACGTCCGCCTGGTGGATGGCCGGTCTGTACACCCAGGCCGGCTACGGGCTGAACGTGCTCGCCTTCACCGAGACGGTGAAGACCGTGGCGAGCAGCTCGCAGGCGTCCGAGGTGCTGCGCGGCCTGGGCAACTGGTTCTTCTACGGCGAGGACGCGCTCGGCCTGTGGATCGGCCCGGCCAAGGACTACACCGGCAGCCTGGTGATCATCACGATCAGCTTCGCGGTGCCGATCCTGGCCCTGGTCGCCGCGTCCTGCCTGCGGTGGGGTCAGCGCGCGTACTTCGTGGCGCTGATCGCGCTGGGCACGACGATCGCGGTCGGCGTGTACCCGTACGACCACCCGTCCCCGCTGGGCCGGGTGTTCCGCGACTTCGCCGAGGGCTCCACCGCGGGCCTGGCGCTGCGGTCGCTGCCGCGTGCCGTCCCGATGGTCGTCCTGGGGCTGTCGGTGCTGCTCGCCGGTGGGCTCGCCGTCCTGGACCAGCGGTACGCGGCCCGCCGCGCACAGGCCCGGGCCGGCACGTCGTCCGCGACCGATACCCCGCGGCCCGCGGCCGGTGCTCTACGGCTGCGCGGGCGCGCGGTGCCGACGCTGGCGTTCGGCGGGGTGGCGCTGCTGCTCGTGCTGAACATGTCACCGCTGTTCCGCGGGCACTTCATCGAGCCGCTGCTGGACCGGCCCGAGGACATCCCCGGCTACGAGCAGGAGCTCGCCAGCGCGCTGGACGCCGTCGCCCCCGACGCCACCGGGGAGCAGACCCGGGTGCTGGAGCTGCCCGGCGCCGACTTCGCGCACTACCGCTGGGGCACGACGCTCGACCCGGTCATGTCCGGGCTGATGGACCGCCCGTCCGTGGTCCGCGAACTCATCCCCTACGGCGACGCCGGCTCCGTGGACCTGCTGCGCTCGCTGGACCGGCGGATACAGGAGGGCGTGCTCGACCCGGCCTCGATCCCCGACATCGCCCGGCTGATGAGCGCCGGCGACGTCGTGCTGCGCAGCAACCTGGCCTACGAGCGGTTCCGGACCCCGCGCCCGCGCGCGACCTGGGACCTCGTGGCCAACCAGCGCCCCGCCGGGCTGGCCGAGCCGCGCACGTTCGGGCCTCCGGTGCTGGAGGACCCGGGCATCCCCTACACCGACGAGATCACCCTGGGCACCAACGCCGACGTCATCGACCCGCCGGCCCTCGCCGACTTCCCCGTCGACGACCCGCACCCGATCGTGCGTGCCGAGCGCACCGACGCCCCGCTGCTGGTCAGCGGCAACGGGGAGGCCCTCGTCGACGCGGCGGCCACCGGCCAGCTCGACGCGGTGCTCAACGACGGCCGCACCATCCTCTACGCCGGTGACCTCGCCAGCGACCCGCAGCTGCTGCGCCAGGCCCTGGACGACGGCGCCGAGCTGCTGGTCAGCGACACCAACCGGCTGCGCGCCGAGCGCTGGACGGGCATCCGGGAGAACTTCGGCTACGTCGAGCAGCCCGGCGTCACCCCGCTGGCGAAGGACGCCAACGACAACCGGCTGGTGCTCTTCCCCGACGCCGGCCACTCGTCGCAGACCGTCGCCCAGATGCACGCACCGGGCTCGGAGGCCCAGGTCGCGGACGTGCGGGCCACCGACTACGGCAACACCTTCTCCTACGGGGTCTCCGACCGCCCGGTGCTCGGCATCGACGGCAGCCTGGACTCGGCCTGGCGGGTCGGCGCGTTCACCGACCCGGCGGGCGCCGCCTGGCAGGTCGACCTGGCGAAGCCGACGACCACCGACCACATCCGCGTCGTCCAGCCGCTCAACGGACCGCGCAACCGGTGGATCACCAGGGCGACCCTGACCTTCGACGGCGGCTCTCCGGTCACCGTCGACCTGCGGGACTCCTCCCGCACCCAGGCCGGCCAGACGATCACCTTCCCGTCCCGGACGTTCACCACGCTGCACATCCACGTGGACGCCACGAACTTCGGCGTGCGGCGCACCTACGACGGGCTGTCCGCAGTCGGCTTCGCCGAGGTGGAGATCCCCGGCACCGACGGGAAGCCGCTGACCGCGGAGGAGGTGCTGCGCCTGCCCACCGACACCCTCGACGCCGCCGGCGCCTCCTCCCTCGACCACCGGCTGAGCCTGCAGATGTCCCGCGACCGGGCGAACCCCGCCGAGCCGTTCCGCCGCGACCCCGAGCCGACGATGGCACGCTCGTTCACGCTGCCCACGGCGCGCACGTTCGCGCTCACCGGCACCGCCCGGCTCTCCGCCTACGCCTCCGACCAGCTCGTGGACGCGACCCTCGGCCGGGCCGGAGCCGCGCCGACGGTCACCTCCTCCGGCCGGCTGCCCGGCGCGCTCGCCGCACGCGGGTCGAGCGCGTTCGACGGCGACACCACCACGGCGTGGAGCCCCGGCATCGGCGGCCAGATCGGCTCCTGGCTCCAGGTGACCTCGCCGACCCCGGTCACGTTCTCCTCGATGAACCTCGCCCTCGTCGCCGACGGGCGGCACTCCGTACCCACGAAGATCGGCATCATGGTGGACGGACGTCGGGTCGGCGCGGTCGCCGTCCCACCGGTCGCCGACACGCCGGTCAGCTCGCAGACCCGCAACGCCGCCCAGAACGTCAGCCTCACCTTCCCCGCGGTCACCGGCAGCACCATCCGGCTGGTCGTGGACGACGTCCGCACCGTCACCAGCATCGACACGATCAGCGGCGCAGTGATGGACCTGCCGGTCGGCATCGCCGAGGTCGCCGTACCGGGCCTGGACGGCACCGCCGGCGGAACGGGCCGCGGCTCGGCCGCGACCACCGCCCCCGGCACCGCCGGCTCACCCGCCACCGCCACGGCCACCGGTGCCGACACCGGCGCTGTCACCGGAGCCGCGGCCGGCCTGACGATCACCGCGGTTCCCGGGACCACCGGAACGGCGGCGACCGGTACCGCGGACATTCCCGCCCCCTGCCGCACCGACCTGCTGACCATCGACGGCGCACCGGTCGGGATCCAGGTCACCGGAAGCATCAAGGACGCCGCCGGCCGCGCCGGACTGACGGTGCGGGCCTGCGGGACACCGGTCACCCTCAACGCGGGTGACCACGTGGTGCGCACCTCCAACGGCGCGCTGACCGGGATCGACGTCGACCGGCTGCTGCTGGCCTCCGCCGCCGGCGGCGGAGCCTGGCTCGACGCCACCGGCAGCGGCACGGACGCCACCGCCGGTGCGACCACCGGGGCGGGCACCGGGACTGCCGCCGTTCCGGGCGGGACCGCACCGACCGTGAAGGTCGAGGCGACCAGCGACACCTCGTTCCGCGTGGATGTCAGCGCCGCGACCCCGGGCAAGCCGTTCTGGCTCGTGCTGGGCGAAAGCCGCTCCCCCGGCTGGACGGCCCGCGTCAACGGCCAGGACCTCGGCGAATCCCACCTGGTCGACGGATACGCGAACGGCTGGCGGATCGACCCGAGCGCCGGGAGCTTCACCGTCCTCCTCGACTGGGCACCGCAGCACGTCGTCGGCATCGCGCTGAAACTGTCGGTGGTGACGGGCATCCTGAGCCTGGCGATCCTGCTGGTCGGGGCGTACCAGCGCCGCCGCGGCCGGAGCTGGCGCCATCTCGTCGGCTACCAGTACATCCCCGCGGGCACCGGCACCGGCGGAGTCGCCCGAGCGGGCACCGCGGGTCCAGGCCGGGCTGATCTGCCGACGGCGGATCCCTGGCGGGCCGGGCCGGGCCCGGCCCTCCGGGTGTCGGGCCGGTCGACGCTGCTCACCGCCCTGGCCACCGGGGCGGCGAGCGTGGTGCTGGTCGCCCCGCTGGCGGGACTCGTGGTTGCCGTGCTGACCGCCGCCGCGCTGCGGATCCCCCGCGCCCGGCCGCTGCTGCGCGTCGCCCCCGCCGCGTGCCTGGCTCTCAGCGCGCTCTACATCCTCCAGGTGCAGGCCCGGCACGACCTGCCAGCCAACGGCTCCTGGGTGGCCGCGTTCGACCGAGTCGCCATGATCTCCTGGCTCACGGTCCTCCTCCTGGCCGCCGACATGATCGTCTCGCTGGTCCGCGCCCGCGCCGCTGCCCGGATCGCCTCGGGCACCACCCCCGGGACCCCCACCGCTCCCGCCGCACAGGGCTCCCCGTCCGAGCTGTGACCGACGGGCTCTAGCTCGGAGGTCGGTCGGCGCCCCGGAGGTCGGTCAGCGGGGGTGGGAGCTGGGGCCGGCGTGGCCGGGGCCCGGGCCTCCGTGGGGTGTCGGGGCGGGTGTCGGGCTCGGCGGGGGCATGTCCGGTACGGCACCCCGAATCTCCGGTCGAAAAGTTACCGAGAGTAATTTCATCTCACCCTCCGTATAGCATCACCGCGTCATCGGCTACGAGCGGCTCTGGTCGACGAGCTTGCCGACCACGGGCCCTGACGAAGGGATGAGGCGCGGGGGTGCCACAGGAAATCACTTCGGATCGGGGAACATCGCCTCAGGAGGCTGCCAACTCCGGCGAACGCAACCCGAAACACGCGCGACGCGGTCGCCACAGGCGTCCCACGCTCTGGCGAAGCCGGGCCCGGACCCGGGCCCGGCCCGTGGGACCGAGCGATATGGAACCACGTATCGGCGGGCCGCCCGCCGGGCACCTGGATCAGCCGGGCGGCGGTACCTCGGGGCGGCAGGGCGGCAGCGTGGACAGCGCGCGCGGCCATCGCATCGTCCGCGCACCAACCGGTCGTCGGCGGTCCTACCTGCGATCGACGATGCTGCGTCTCGCCGTCCTCGCGCCGACCCTGTTGGCCGGGGCGACGATCGCCGGCAGCGGCGCGGAGGCCCTGCCGGTGCCGGGAGCCCTCATCGAGGACACGTCGATCGGTTCGGGGGTCTCCCAGGTCAGCTACTTCGGCGACTGGTCGGCGTGTACGCGGTGCGGCCCGGCCACGCCCAACAATAGTTACCGGGAGTCGGTCCAGCCGTCGAGTGGCGCGGTGCTCCGGTTCTCCGGGACACAGGTTGACGTCTACGGCGTCCTGGGCCCGTCCGGGGGCATCGCGACGATCAGTGTAGATGGCGGGACACCGACCGCCGTCGACACCTACGCGGCGGCCGGTACGGTGAGCCGCATCTACCAGTCCGGGTTGCTCAATCCCGGGATCCACACCGCGGTGATCGTCAACATCGGCTGGCGCAACCCGGCTTCCAGTGGTGTTCGGGTCGTCTTCGACCGGGCCCAGGTGTTCGTCGAGCAGCGCGGCGATCCGGGGAACCGGTCGGGTCAGCCGTGGCTCTCCGGGGCGAACGGAGATCCGATCCAGAACCCGGCGAACGTGGACGCGTTCTGCGAGCGCCGGGGCAGTCCCTGCGATCTCGCTCATGTCTTCGTCTCCCGTAACAACTGGCAGAACATCGTTCAGCCGTCCTGGACCCAGGCGAACTTCGCCGGATGGCCGGGCCGCCTCGTCATCTCGGTGCCTCCCTTCCCCGAGAACTCGGGGAACACACTCACCGCCTGCGCATCGGGTGCCTACGACTCGCAGTGGCGCACGTTCGGCCAGACACTGAACTCCACCGGACGGCAGAACTCGATTATCCGGATCGCGTGGGAGGCGAACGGAAACTGGTACCAGTGGTCGGGTAGCAACCCGTCCGCCTATGTGGGCTGTTGGCGGCGGATCGCCGACGCCATCAACTCCACGGCCGAGCCTGACCCGCTGCTCGACTGGACCATCAACGCGCACTACTCGCAGAACCCCGCGAGCCATAACCCGCTCGACCTGTACCCGGGCGACGCCTGGGTGGACATCGTGGGCATCGACGCCTACGACCACTACCCGCCGTCCCGTACCCTCACCGAGTTCAACAACCAGGCGAACGCGGTCGGAGGCATCACCTGGCTGTACAACTTCGCCCGCGCCCACAACAAGTTGTTCGGTGTCGGTGAATGGGGGGTCGTGAGCGGACGTAACGAGAACGGTGCCGGGGACAACCCGAACTTCATCCAGTTCATGCGCGACTGGATGGATGCACGTGCTGGGCAGGGAATGTTCTACGAGAACTACTACAGCACCTGTGAGCCGCCGAATGTCGGGTCCAACCTGTACCGGCCGACCGGGCCGTCCTGTCTGTTCATCAACAACGCCTCCGCCCAGCGCTACACCGATCTGTGGAGCAGCCCTTAGAACTGACCGGTGACGGGGCGGGGCCTCCCGGCCGACCGGCCGGACGACGGTCCGCGCCCAGTGGCGGGGGCCCCGCGCCCCGGCCCCCGTTGCGGCGGGGGGGGTGGGGGGGGCGGCCCCCCCCCGTGCCGCCGGGGGCCGGGGGGTCGGCGCGGCCGCGGCCGACGCCGAGGCCGCCCGGGTCGGCGCGCTGGCCGGCATGGA